>BEHS01000253.1 GCA_002898895.1 bacterium HR16
CCTGCAACATGCGCTGGACGGAGCGCGTTTCGCGGTGTCTGCCATCGAGGTCAACCGTTTTCTCTACTGGGCGCAGGACTTTCATATCCCGCGCAAGTACGGCTTCCGGCAGGTGTTCGGTGAGAACGGCGGACCCGGCGGGCTGTTCCATGCACTGCGCAACATGGGACCCACCATCGAGATTGCCCGCACGATGGAGAGGCTGTGTCCCGATGCGTGGCTCATCAACTTCACCAACCCCGAACACAAGCTGTGCGAGGCGGTGTCGCGGCTGACCGGCATCCGCGTGGTGGGATTATGTCACGGTTTCTTCATGGGGCTGGAACAGATTGCGCGTATTCTGGAAATCCCTGCCGAGCAGATAGAAGCCACTGCATGTGGCATTAACCATTTCACCTGGTTCCAGACCATACGCCACAAGCGCACCGGCGAAGACCTGTATCCCCTCTTGCGTGAGAAAGAGCGCGAAGGCGATTGGCTCTCCAACTGGCATGAGATAGGGTTGGGGCGTATCCTGTTTCGGCGATTTGGACTGTGGCCCTCCCCGGCTGCTAACCACTACGGCGAGTACATCCGCTGGGCGGACGAGTTCGTGTGCAGCGAACTGCAGTACTTCTACGACCCCGCCGAGGGTCACCCCTGGCAGACGGGACGCATCCCCGAGTTCATCTACTCGTTAACGGGTGACCCCACGCGCCGCCCATGGAAGCCGGAGCAGCCTCAGCCACGTCGGCTCGAGGACGCGCTCCTGCAGCCGTCAGGCGAGCTGGCTGCGCCTATCATGGAATCCATCGCCTGCGGTATCCGGCACGAATTGCCCGCGGTGAACGTGCCCAATCGCGGCGCGATTCCGAACCTGCCCGACCAGACGGTGGTGGAGGTTCCCGCCATCGGCGATGCGGAAGGCATCCATCCCCTGCAGATGGAGTCTTTGCCCGAAGCCATCGCGGCGATGTTGCGCCTGCAGGCAAGCATCCACCAGCTGCTTGTGGAGGCGTTCGCCGAGCAGTCCAAAGACAAGCTGTTACAGGCGGTGCTGCTGGACCCGACGGTGGATTCGTACCGCAACGCGGTGCAGATGGTGGACGAGATGCTGGAACTGCAGAGGGATATTCTCCCCCCGTTGCATTAGGGCGTTCGAAGGGAGCAACTCTTCCATGCATCCTTAAACACATTCCAGAACATCGCGACGTGGCGGGCTGCGTGCCGACGGTCGGGTTTGCCCACCAGCCATGCGCCTGTCCATAATGTCAGCCTCAGTAATGCCCCCATCGCGATGAGCAGGCGGTAGACAGGAACGCTCCATGCACCGTACACCTCACGGAAGAAGAGGATGCGGCTGCGGTTGTATGCTTTCACCATCTCGGTGCGTATGGATTCCTGCTCGCTACTTGCGCCCAGATGATGCTTGAACCGGGCGTGTGGCACGTAATAAATGCGCCCGCCCCTCCGCCGGATGCGATGGCACAGCTCGGTGTCTTCCGCATACATGAAGTATCGCTCATCGAAGAGGGGAAAGGAGCCGTCTGACTGGCGGCGCAGCATCAAGCACGCCCCCACCACCTGCTCTACCTCGCGCACGCTATCATAGCTCCACCAGGTGAGGGTATATCCCCCAAACAGGCGCGAGCGGGGGAACGCCTTCGCCAGCAGGCTCTGCTCGCAAAACACCGCCCACAGCGTGAGCCGCTCAGAACAGGAGGGCTGGATACTGCCATCTGGCAAGATAAGCTGCCCTCCGGCGGCGTGCGCGTCGGGATGCTGGCGCATAAAGTCTATCAACGCTTGCAGGGCGTGTGGGGTAACCTCGATATCGCTGTTCAGAATCAGCGCGAACTCGCCCTGCGCCTGCCGAAGAGCCTGATTGTTCGCCCTGCCGTAGCCCATGTTCTGCTCGTTGGCGATGAGGTTCACCTGTGGAAACTGCTCGCGCACCATCTGCACGCTGTCGTCGGAGGAAGCGTTATCTACCACCCACACCTCGAACGGCTCATCGGGGGGGTATGTGAAGATGGAACGCAGGCAAGCACGCAGGTGCTCGCGCGTGTTCCAGTTGACGATGATGACGGACAGTGCAACCTTCATGCGGCAGGCGTCAGAATCGGGGTGGGGGCGGAGGCTCCACCCACCACCAGTGACGCCAGCTTATTCGACTCGGCGACCTCCACATCCTCTGGCACGCGCTGTCCGGTAGTGACGTACGAGATGGGCAGGGGATGTTTCACCGCCACGTTGAGCATGTTGCCAAAGGCGGTGCTCTCGTCCAGCTTCGTCCAGATGACGCGATGCAGGGGCATTACCGAGAAGCGCTCCACGATGTCATACAGGTCGCGCGTTTTGGTGGTGCTGCTCAGTACCAGGTGCACTTCACAGTCGCTCAGCCGTTCACAGCACGCTTTGAGTTCACCGATTTGCATGCTGTTACGCTGGCTGCGTCCGGCGGTGTCTATAAACACCACGTCCATACCAGCAAACTCGCGCAGGGCGCCGGGCAGTTCGTTGCTACTGTATACCACGCGGATGGGCACATCGATAATCTGGCTATAGGTGCGCAGCTGCTCTACCGCGGCGATGCGGTAGGTATCGATGGTAATCAGTCCGACGCGACGCTTCTGCAGCAGGGCGTACTGCGCTGCCAGCTTGGCGATGGTGGTGGTCTTGCCCACGCCTGTTGGACCCACCAGCATCACCACCTTCGGCTGTGCCTCTTGCAGAGTAATCGGACCGGAGGTGACCAGCCTCTCCGCAATCAGCGAATGCAGGGTATTCTCCGAGAGGGCGTTTTCGGGAACGGACTGGAGCAGTTCGCGAGCGATAGATTCCTCCACTTCCGCCTGCTTCAGCAGAGATAGCCAGGGGTTATCCAGGGTAGAGGCAACAGGTGTTGTGCCGGGTACAACCGCCACACCCTGCCGGGCAAGCTGGGCAATCATCGCTTTGAGGTTTTGAATCTCGCTCTCCAGCTGTTCGATGCGAGAGGATTGCTCACGTGGCAAGGAAGATGTTGTCGTAGGCACAGGCGTCGTCGTTTGCGGGCGACGCAGACCCTCAAGGTCGGGATTATCTGACGCCCAGACCTCTACCATTTCACGCCCCCACACACCCAGCACACGCTTGTTCACCTTGCGCGTTTGCACAATCACTGCGTCGCGCCCCAAATCGGCGCGAACCATAGCCAGCGCTTCGGTTATCGTTTTCGCCTGATATTTGCGAATGCTCGACATAGTTCGTTCCTCCTCCTGTCAGTAAGCCTGGCATCTGCTTTGAACGCTGAATCGCAGGAAAACCTCATCCCCGACCTTTCCTGTTCAACCTCTCCCCCAGCCCCTCTCCCACAGGGAGAGGGGAGCCGTTTTCCCCCTTCCTTCGCAGGGAAAGGGAGGATAGATTGACTATACCTCACCCCCGTCCCCGCTCCTACGAGGAGAGGGGAGCCGTGTTTCGGATGCCCCCTTCCTTCGTAGGGAGGGAGGATAGGTTGACTATACCTCACCCCCGTCCCCTCTCCCACAGGGAGAGGGGAGCCATTTTTTCCCCTTCCTTCGCAGGGAAAGGGAGGATATGGTTGACTATACCTCACCCCCGTCCCCGCTCCTACGAGGAGAGGGGAGCCGTGTTTCGGATGCCCCCTTCCTTCGTAGGGGAAGGGGGAGAGGGGGATAGGTTTTCACACATCACGCCGCTTGAGACACCCCGGCAAACATCGGTACCGAGACGACTGCCACCGCTTCAACGGACACTCCGCTTGCCACCTCGTTGTAGGCGATGCACGCCACCGAGGGCATCGAACGCTCTATCAGCCGGCGCAGGGGAAGCCGTATCTGCGACGAGCAGAGAATCACCGGTACGTAGCCCATCGCCGCCATCCCTTCCGCCTGCGAGCCGATTTCTCGCAACAGTGCGCTGGCGAATGCGGTGTCGATAGCCAGCTGCAACCCCGAGGCAGTAGGCTGTACGCTCTCACGTAAGCGACCCTCCAGCGACGGCTCCAGCGTCATCACGTACAGCACGCCGTCGCCCGACAGATACTGTCGTGTAATGGTGCGGGCGAGGGCAGAGCGTACCAGCTCACCCAGCTGGTCGGGGTCTTTGGTGCGGGGTGCGTAGTCCGCCAGCGTTTCCAGAATGGTGCCCAAATCGCGGATGGGAACGCGCTCGCGCAGCAGGTGCTGCAGAACCTTCTGCACCTCGCCAATTGTCATCAAGTCGGGTATCAGCTCCTGCACCACCGCCGCATTGTGCTGTTTGGTGTGGTCCAGTAGCGTCTGTACGTCTTGCCGTGTCAGGATGTCTGCTGCATGTTGTTTAATGATTTCGGTCAGGTGCGTGGCGATCACCGCCGACGGCTCGACGACGGTGCAACCCAGCATCTCCGCGGCGTCTCGTCGGCTGACGGGTATCCAGTATGCGCTCAGACCAAAGGCGGGCTCGCGCGTGGGGATACCTCCCAGCGATTCCATCTGCTGGGGGTCGTCACCGCCCATGGCGAGCAGATACTGCGGGTGCACCTCGCCGGTTGCCACCGTCTCACCCTTGATCTTGATAGTATACTGGTCGTTTTTCAGTTGCAGATTATCACGGATGCGCACCGAAGGCAGTACGATACCCAGTTCCAGCGCGGTTTGACGACGAATCAGGTTAATGCGCTCCACAAGGTCGCCACCTGCGGAGGCGTCCACCAGCCCCAGCAACCCCAGTCCCAGCTCCAGCTCGATAGTGTCTACGGTTAACAACGGCAACACTGCCTCCGGTCCCTTCGGCGCTTCCGGTGCGGGCTGGCGTTTGGGAGCGGACTCCACTCTTCGGGTGCGCGCCTTCTCGCTTCGGGTCACTGCGTAGCCGATTCCGCCCAGCGCTGCCGCCAGCAACAGCAACTGGATAATCGGGAAGCCGGGCACCAGCGCCATCGTCACCAGCATTCCGGCAACAATCCACGCGGGGCGGGCGCGTGAGAAGAGCTGGACAAACAGGTCCTGCCCGAGATGCGTCTGCGTTGCGGTGCGTGTGACCAGAATGCCTGCGGCGGTGGAGATGAACAGCGCGGGGATTTGCGCCACTAGCCCCTCGCCAACGGTGAGCAGGGTATAAGTGCGCAGCACCGTCATCGCATCGCCCTGCCCGTTGCGCAAGCCTATCAGGAATCCACCCACGATGTTGATGATAATGATGAGCACCGCCGCGATGGCATCGCCCCGCACAAACTTGCTCGCACCGTCCATCGCGCCGTAGAAGTCCGCCTCCTCCTCAATCGCCTTGCGCCGTTCCTTCGCCTGCTCCTCGGTGATGAGACCGGCGTTCAGGTCGGCATCGATAGCCATCTGCTTGCCGGGCATCGCGTCCAGCGTGAAGCGTGCAGCCACCTCTGCCACACGTCC
>BEHS01000254.1 GCA_002898895.1 bacterium HR16
ACGGCGTACGCCCTGTTCCCCTCGCGCAGGATGATAGGGCCATGGTGGGTATAGTGTATCTCACGTTCTACCGGCGGCTTCCCTGCGACGTTGATGCGCACTTTGCGCACGGTCATGTTACGCCATTTTCCCTCATAGCGGTACTGCAGTGGGTTGTTCGGGTTAACCTCTTCCACGTAGATGTCGGTGGTGTCGGGTCCTCCGGTGGTGGCTGCCCAGCCGAGGTAACGGTTGTGCCCCAGTCCTAGCATAGGCGCGCCCAGCGGACCGAAGCCGGAAAGATGCAGTTCACCCCCGTGCGCGCGAAACTCATAGAAGCGAAACTCGTTATCCCATGGGATATGGGGGTCAATCAGCAGGATAGCGCATCCTTCGGCGGTGCGTTCCGGTCGTACCGCCCACTGGTTGGAGCTGAAGGGCAGGGTCACCTCGTTACGCCGTTGCAGTTCCGCCATCGCACGCCCCATAGGCCAGTTGAAAATGATATAACGCCCCAAAGCCACTACCTGCCACGGTTCTATCTTCGGCGCCCAGGCGGGAACCTGCTCCGGGTGTCGCTTCATGTAGTCCTTCACGCCCTGCTGGTACGCCTCGATGACCGCGCGGATTTTGGCGGGCAGCTCGCGGTACCGCCGACGGCTGACCTCCTCATGCCCAACAAAGCGCTGTTGCCAGTCGTGCTATATCCACTGCTCGCCAAACACCTCGGCCATTGTGCCGGCGGCAAGACGGTAGTTTTTCAGCAGCTGTTCCAGCCGGTCCTCCGCCTGCGCCCAGCCCAACCCGTAGGCGACGCCCTCTTCGGTTTGCGCGTAGATATGAGGCACGCCCCACTCGTCACGGTAGATAGTAACCTTTTCGGCAAAGCAGACGCCGGCAAACAGCATCCAGATTGCAAGCAATATCAGGAAGCCCTGGCGCATGTTGTCCTCCCTCTGTACAGGCTCACTGGTGGTTCGTTAAATGTCAATCCCCTTGTCGCACCCTGAGATGCTTCGCTATCGCTCAGCATGGCAGAGAGCGATCGTCTTTCTGACCGTACTGGTCTTTTCGTTACCACAACAAGCAATACCTTCTGCAGGGTAGCATGTTCCCGCTATGCGCAACAGGGTACAATAGTAGGCAAGCACAACACCAGTCCAAGGCGGTGGCATCGTGAGCAAAAACGCGCTTTGCTTTGACCTGATACTGCGCGGCGGTACGGTAGTGGACGGCACAGGTGGTGAACCGTTCATCGCCGACGTGGGCGTTCGCGGAGAACATATCGCGGCGATTGGCGACCTGCGTGCAGCGCACGCCCCTTGCGTCATCGAGGCGGCAGGCTTGTGCGTTGCACCCGGATTTATCGACATCCACACCCATTCCGACATCAGCCTGCTGTACAACCCCCAGCAAACCTCCGCGCTGGCACAGGGCATTACCACACAGGTAGTGGGCAACTGCGGTATCGCGATGGGGCTGGTTACGGACGAGCCTATCTTCGCCTACGAGCGTCGCTGGCTGGCTCCTTACGGCATCCGCGTCACATGGGGAGGCAGACTGGCGCGCTTCTATGAACTGGTCGGTGAACGAGGCACCGCCACCCATATTGTTCCGCAGGTAGCGCACGGTACGTTGCGCAAGCGCGTGATGGGAATGGAACGTCGCCCCCCCACCCCAGCGGAACTGAGCAGAATGCAGGAGCTGATGGAGCAAGCGGTGGAAGACGGGGTATGGGGTTTTTCCACCGGACTGGAATATGCACCCGGCTCCTACTCCCGAACGGAGGAGATTATCGAACTGGCGAAGGTAGCGGCAAAGCATGGGCTATTCTACTCTACCCACCTGCGCGATGAGGCAGACCGTCTGGTGGAAGCGGTTCAGGAAGCGTTGCGCATCGGAGAAGAGGCAGGCATCCGGGTGCAGCTGTCGCATCACAAAGCGGATGGTGAGCGTAACTGGGGGCTGGTACACCGGACCCTGCAGATGGTAGACGAAGCACGTGCGAAGGGGCTGGACGTTATGCTCGACCAGTATCCCTACGACGCTTACCTCACTTCCCTGCTCACGGGTATCCTCCCGGATTGGGCAACCGAAGGCGGGCCCGATGCTATCGCAGACCGCCTGACAAACCCCACTCTTCGCGAACAGATAAAGGCGGAGATTCTGGCTCTACATCCCGATTGGAATGAACCGGCGCACTGGCAGCGTGTGGTCATCGCAGTGGCGCGAAACAACCGCGACCTGCAGGGCAAAAGCATCCTGCAGATTGCTCAAGAACGCGGATGCCATCCTCTGGAGTGTGTGCTGGATATTCTGGTGGAGGAACACACCTTTGTGAGCGCAGCGCGCTTCACTCTCAGCGAAGAGGACGTGCAGACGGTTCTGCGCTATCCCCTCACGATGATCGGCTCTGACGCTATCGCCACCGCGCCGCTGGGCAAGATGTCGGTAGACCGCGTGCATCCCCGTAACTACGGAACCTTCCCACGCGTGCTGGGAAGATATGTGCGGGAGCTGCGCCTGCTCTCCCTACCCGAGGCGGTGTACAAGATGACCGGCTTGCCCGCGCAGAGGCTCGGCTTGCGTGATAGAGGGATACTGCGTGAAGGCGCGGTAGCGGACATCACCGTATTCAACCCCCTAACCGTACAGGACCGCGCCACTTTTGAGGAGCCTCATCAGCTGCCTCTGGGCATTGAGTATGTTGTGGTATCCGGCAAAATCGCCCTGCAACAGGGGGTTCCCACGGGAGTGCTGGTGGGCAGAGTGCTGAAGCGACAGGAGGCATCCTGTTCCCTGTCATTCTGAGCGAAGCGAAGAATCTCATGTTAACGACAGACTGAGATGCTGCGCCGACGCCCAGCATGACATGCAACGATTGTCATTCTGGGCAAAGCAAAGAACCTTAGAGATGATTCACTGCGTTCAGATGGTTCCCCGTTCTTCGCCATACCCTGCCAGCGCGCCCGGTTTGGACAACGCCCCTGGATGCGGAGGGGAAAGTGCCGGTCGGCGCAATGGTAGAGGACCAAGCCTTTGTCGTTCAACGTTCCATCTCTGGACAGAGCAAAGCACGACGCATAACTACTGCTGGGCGGGCTAACGGACTGCGCTTCAGTGGCGGCGAACCGCGCAGCGGACGGTTCTCTGCAACCGATGGTTAGCCTGCACTCACGAGCGTCCATCGCTACGGTCGCTTGCCAGCAACCCAGGGGAAAGACGTTGCCATGCCGGACATTCCCGTCGGGGCGTGTCGCCTGGCTTCGACGCCATGCTAGTCCAGCGGAATGCGGCTCGCGTTCCGGACAAGCCACTCGTCGAAGGTCTGCAGCGCGGGGTTGAGAGCGCGGGACACGTCGAGGCTCCGCGCCCCGCAGAAGACCTCTTGGAAGTCGCGCTTGAACTGGAACATGTTGCCCAGGTCCTCGGCTCCCGGGAAGCCGAAGCCGCGGTACACCTCGGGAGTCACCGCGTTGTAGCGCACCTCCTCGCCCAGCGCTTTGGTGAGTGCCGCGGCCATCTGCGCACCGGTCAGGTGCTCCCCGGCGATACCGATCGTCTTGCCGATCAGCTCGGGTCCCTTCTTGAAGATGCCGAGCGCGCACCTGCCGATGTCCTCGGCGGCGATGCCGGGCAGCTTCTTGTCGCCCATAGGAAGCGTGAAAGCGAGCTTGCCGTCCGGGCCACGCTTGGGGCCCATACCGAAGTGTATCAGGTTGTCCCAGTAGAACGAGGTCAGCAGGAACGTGGTCGGCACGCCGAGGTCGCGGAACACATGGTCGGCCTCTCCCTTAGCATCGAAGTGGGGCACCTTGTACTTGCCCATGAGAGTCGGCATGCGGTCGTCGTCGAGCGGGACCCACCTGCGCGTGTCCTCAAGTGTGGACCAGATCACGTGCCGGAGGCCGGCCCGCTTCGCCGCCCTCGCCATGGCGGTCGCATGGGCCAGCTCCTTCCCGGGCGAGAAGTGTGCCCAGTAGAAGGTGACGCAGAAAGCACCATAGGCGCCTGCAAACGCACGCTCGAGGCTCGCCTCGTCGTCGAGGTCGGCTGCGACGACCTCGACGCCCTGCGTCACCAGCGCTCTCGCCTTGTCGGAGTTGACGTCCCTCGTGATCGCACGCGCGACGAAGCCTCCATCCGGATCGCTCAGGATGGCACGGACCAGGCCCCCACCCTGTGCTCCAGTCGCGCCGATTACGGCGATGATCTTCTTGTCGGCCATGATGATACCCCTTCTGGATAATCGGAGTTTGAATAAACTCCTTTAGTTTAGCTAAAATCTTATCACCTACATCCTTGAACTGTCAAGCGTTTCGCTTTGGAGTTTGAACAAAATTCCTCCCTCTTCAAAAAGTGTCGGAACTGGGCAAAAATTCATAGTCATGAACACACAAACTCTTTCCCAATCCCGACACTCGATTCTTTTCGTTAAAAAAATCACGAGTTACCCTTGACATCGCGTGCTTTTTAGGGCAAACTATTGAGTGAAGACCCTCACCATGGGAGGAGACCGTGCAGAAACTGGTTGTGGTCGGGCTAAGTCATCGCACCGCCTCCCTTGAAACCCGGGAGCGCTTCGCCTTCGAAGGAACAGCGCTACGGGAAGCCCTTGAGTGGCTTCGAGAGCGCGGTGCGGATGAATGCGTTATCCTGTCCACCTGTAACCGCACCGAGATTTATGCCTGCACGCCCCACGATGATTTGCTGGTCAACTTCCTGCATGAATGGGAAGGACTACCCCCCAACGCACTGCAACCGTATCTATATATCAAACGGAGCGAAGAGGCAGTAGAACACCTGTTCCGTGTAGCGGCAGGGTTAGACTCGCAGGTGCTTGGGGAGTCCGAAATCCTTGCGCAGGTCAAGCAGGCATGGGAGAAGGCGCGGGAAGCAGGTTCTGTCGGGGTGCTGCTGAACTCGTTGTTCCAGCGGGCGGTAGTGGTCGGTAAGCGCGTGCGCGCAGAAACCGCGCTGGGCAGGCAAGTGGTATCCCTGGGTTCGCTGGCGGTCAGAGCGGCGTTACAACACAAACCGGATATTCACAACGCCACCATCATCGTTATCGGTACCGGCACCATGGGCAGGCGTGTGGCAAAAGAGCTCGCAGACTTCCAGCCCAAGGCAGTGTACATCCTCAGCCATACCTTCTCGTACGCTACCGCCCTTGCCAGCGATACCGGTGCCATCCCTCTGGCACTGGGCGCGCTACAACAGGTGCTGCCTGAAGCAGACATTATCTTCACCGCTACCACTGCACCGCACCCTATTCTGGATACCACCTGTCTGGCTCCGCTGGAGCATTCGCGGGCGGATCGCCCATTGATTATCCTCGACCTGGGTGTGCCGC
>BEHS01000255.1 GCA_002898895.1 bacterium HR16
CGGGAGGGTGCTGCAAGCGGACGAAATGTTTGGTACGGTGGAGTCGGTGAAGGCGGTGGCGGACCTGTATTCGCCGGTGGCAGGCGAAGTGATAGAGACCAACCCGGCGGTCACCGAGCGCTATGAGCTGCTAAACGAAGACCCATACGGCGAGGGATGGCTGATTAAGGTGCAGCTGGCAGACCCGTCGGAGGTAGAGAGCCTGCTTACCGCTGAGCAGTACGCGGCGTACATTGAGGAGAGGCAGAAAGCATGACCTACATCCCGCATACCGACGCCGACCGCGAGCGAATGCTTCGCACCATCGGCGTGGAAAGCATCGATGACCTGTTTGCGGAGATACCGGAGGAACTGCGCTTCAAAGGGTTACTGAACCTGCCCAGGGGCATGGACGAGATTGCGCTGCGAGCACATGCACAGAGGCTCTCTGCGCAGAATATGGACACCTCGCGGTGCGTCTGTTTCCTGGGGGCAGGGATATACGACCACTTCTCTCCGGCGATTATCGAAGCCATCCTCTCACGCGGTGAATTCCTTACCGCCTATACACCCTACCAGCCGGAAGTCAGCCAGGGCATCCTGCAGGCGATGTTCGAGTACCAGACGATGATATGCCACCTGACCGGCATGCAGGTGAGCAATGCTTCTATGTACGACGGAGCTACCGCGCTGGCGGAAGCCGCGCTCATGGCATGGCATCACACGGGACGCAGGCGCATTGTGATATCGCAGAGCGTACATCCGCACTATCGCCATGTCGTGCATACCTACGCCAATGCTGCCGACTTGGAGGTGCAGGAAATCCCATGCGGTGAGGATGGCGTTACCTTACTGGACGCCTCGATAGCCGATGATGCAGCGTGCGTGTTGTGGCAAAATCCCAACTTCTTCGGCAACCTGGAGCCGATGGCGGAGCTGACCGCGCGGGCACACGAGCGCAATGCGCTGGCTATTGTGGCAACAGACCCCATTGCGCTGGGCGTCCTGAAACCACCGGGCGAATATGGCGTGGATGTGGTAGTTGGTGAGGGACAGCCGTTGGGGCTGGCGATGGGCTTTGGTGGTCCTCTGCTGGGGTTCTATGCGTGCAAGGAGGAGTACATCCGCCGCCTGCCCGGACGCATCATCGGCGAGACTGTAGACATAGAGGGGCGCAGAGGCTTTGTGATGACACTGCGCACGCGCGAGCAGGACATCCGTCGTGAGCGGGCAACCTCCAACATCTGCACCAACGAAGCGCTGATGGCGCTGGCGGCAGCCGTCTACCTGAGCGCAATGGGCAAGCAGGGCTTGCGCCGTGTGGCAAACCTGTGCCTGCAGAAGGCGCACTATCTGGCAAAACGGCTGACGGAGCTGCCGGGTGTGCAGCTGGTCTACCCGCGGGCGCGCTTCTTCAAAGAGTTCGCGATCAGCCTGCCGCGTCCGGCGGAGGAGGTGGTGCAGGCGTTGCTGCCGGACTATCTGGCAGGATTGCCGCTGAGCCGTTACGAGCAGGGTCGGGAGCATCACCTGCTGATAGCGGTTACCGAAAAGCGCACCCGCCAGGAGATGGACGATTTCGTGCAGGCGTTGCGTCGGACGCTTAGCGAGGAGTAACGCCCGGAATACGTCTTGCTTTTATAGCGGAAAATTGCTATACTTTGAGTGACGCCATCGCTCGAAGGGCAGGGCAGCGGGAGATGTGCATTCATTTATTTATCTCATCAAAAGCGCGGATGAGGGACATCTGAAACTGGAGGGCTACCGGGCTATGGGGGATGTACGGTCCCATATCGAGCGCGGCGTCGCGTATAAAATCAACGGGCAGTATGATGAAGCGCTGACGGAGTTGCGGCAAGCGGTGCAGCTGGCTCCAGACAACGCTGAGGCACACCACCAGCTCGGACTGGTGCTGGGGTTTGTCGGGGAGTTTGAACAGTCGTTAGCGGAGCTGGAACGGGCGGTGCAGATAGACGGACGGAACGTGGTCATCCGCAACGACCTCGCGCTCACCTACGCGATGCTCGGCATGTACGAGGAAGCTCGCGCACAGTTCGAGGAGGTGTTGCGCCAGGACCCTACCAATGAGGTCGCGCTCAAGCAAATCCAGTTTCTCCAGTTCTAGAGAAACCGCGCTGGCGGGGCTGATACTGGCTCTGCTGGTGTGGCTGTTTCTCTTCCCCGTGCTGACAGGCGGGCGTGTGTGGCTTCCCACACGCCTGTTATTTCATGTATACCCCTATCGCGCCCTTTCCACCGAGACGCCGCCTCCCTGGAACCCGCTGATGTGGGATGGCGCGGCGCAGTTCGGCGTGTGGCGGTTGTACACCGCAAAGATGTGGCGCGAAGGATGGCTGCCTCTGTGGAACCCCCACCAGGGCATGGGTTATCCCCTCTACGCCAACAGTCAATCCGCCATCTTCTACCCGCCAAATGCGCTGTTTGCTTGGCTGCAGGAACAAGCGTTCGGGTGGCTTGCGGGGTGGCATCTGTGGTGGGCGGGGATGGGCACCTGGTTGCTGATGCGCAGGCAAGCGGGTATGGGGTTCGCCTCTGCGCTGGTGGGCGCGATAGCCTTCACTTTCTCTCTGTGGATGGTCACGTGGCAGTATCTGCCCTCCGTACCGGCGACCGCTTCATGGCTACCGTGGGTTGTGCTGACAGCCGCTCGATGGGCAGCCCAGCCGACACTCCGTCGCGCTACGTGGTGGGGCGCAACGATGGGATTCTGCTTGCTGGCGGGGCATCTGCAGATTGCGTTCTATGTGCTGGGGGCGGGAGTGCTGGTGGTTGTATGTTTGGCGTTTCTGTGCCGAGGGAACCTCTCCCCCAACCCCTCTCCCACAGGGAGAGGGAAGCAAGGGGTTCTCCCCTCCCTCGTAGGGAAGGGGGGCAAGGGGGCAGGTTTAACGACCGACAACCTCTCCCCCGTCTCCCCTCCCGCAAGGAGAGGGGTGATAGCAGCGAGCTTTGTGTTCGCCTTTGTGCTCGCCCTTGCGCTGAGCGCGCCGCAGGTACTGCCCGCTGTGGAGATGTCACGGTTCTCTCACCGGCGCGCCCCCGCAACGGCGGAAGGGTACTCCGCTTACGTGGGCAGTGCGATGCCCCTCGCCCATCTGGTTACCCTCTTCCTGCCGGATTTCTTCGGTCACCCGGGCGTCGCCCGCACCGATGCGCCCGATGTCAGCACCTACTGGGGCAAGGGTAACGCCGCCGAGTTTGCCTGTTTCGTGGGTGTGCCCGCGCTTCTGCTGGCGGCTTTAGGGCTTTTCAGCCGCCGTTCTGCCTGGCGTCTTTATGCGCTGTTGCTGGCGGTGCTGGCAATGCTTCTGGCTCTGGGTACACCTCTCAACGCCTTGCTCTACTTCGGTGTGCCCGGTTTCAGCGGCACCGGCTCCCCCGCGCGGGTGCTGGTGTTGTGGGCGTTTGGCGTAGCGTTGCTGGCAGGAGCAGGCATGGACGGACTGACCGTTGCTTCGCGTAAGCAATGGCTGTCGGCGACTGGCGTTCTTCTGGCGCTGTTCGTAACAGGCACTCTTTCGGCAAGGGCGTTGAGCGCGGAAGCGCTGGGCGAAGAGGCGTTTGCCGAGCTGTTCTCCTCGCAGGCTCCTCTGCTGTTGCAGGGGCTGGCGCTATCCGCGCTGGCTGTGGGAGCAGTGCTCTTCGGGCAGAAGCGCGGCTGGAGCTCTCTGTTCACGCACACGGTGCCGGTTGCTTGCGTGCTGGGCAGTTTATGGATGGCAGGAATGGGCTACAACCCGCCTGCCTCCGCTCAAAGCATTTACCCCAATACGCCGCTGGTGGAGCGGCTGCAATCGCTCACCGATGGCAAATGGCGCATCTTCGCGGTGCAGAAGGGATGGAGCCTCTATCGCGCACCGCTGGCGATACTGCCCCCTAATCTGGCGACGGCAGCGGGGCTGTACGACCTGCAAATCTACGACTCGCTGATGCCTCTTCACGCAAAACGCTGGCTGGACGGTTTAAACGGCAGAGACTCTGCGCCGGTGGAGAACGGCAATATGGCGCTTGGCTGGCGCGCTCCTGCAGACCTGCTCGCGGACATGGGGGTGCGCTATGTGCTCTCTTTGCAACCGCTCGCCGAGCATGGCTTACGCCTTATCCTCGATAGCCCGGAGGGAAAGCTTTACGAGGTGTCTGGCTCGCGCTCTTGGGTTCGTGCCGCAGATGGTCGCGAGTGCGCCTTCCGCTGGCAGGGATGTAACCGCCTGCAGGTGTCCCTGCCTGATGGGGCACGGGAACTGCATGTGATGCAAACCTTTTACCCGGGCTGGAAAGCAGAGCCGTCGGGAACCATAGAACCGCTGGACGGCGTTTTCCAGCGAGTGCAGGTTGCCGACGGAGTGCAGGAAATTACTCTGCGCTTCGCCCCTGAGCTGTTAAAGGTGTGCCTTTATCTTGCGCTGGTTGCGACGGGGTGGCTGGCAGGGTGTGCGTGTTTCACAGGCAGGAGGTTGCGTGCCGAGAATCGAAATATGGAATAACCTTGTGCAGCTATTATGCGACTTCTGGTCAATCTCTGGAAGTGCATGTTTTGACAGGGAGGACGTTTTATCTTACTTGGTCATGCTGAGCATTAGCGAAGCATTTCAGAGTAGCGATAACAGGAGATTCTTCGCTTCGCTCAGAATGACAGGTTTGATATGCCTTTTGTCATGCTGAGCATTAGCGAAGCATCTCAGAGTAGCGATAACAGGAGATTCTTCGCTTCGCTCAGAATGACAGCAAGGTGAGGCTGCGACCACGAGAGTCCACGCTTGACGGACCACTATGTGGGAGAGGGTGAGTAATGCGTGCGTGGTGGATATGCACAATTTTGCTGGTTTGCTGGAGCGCGCCGCTGCGGGCGGATGTGACGGGCTTCGTTAAAGCTCGCCAGAGCCTGAAGGCGACGCCGGTGGGTGGTATCAGCTACCTGCAACAGAACGTAGATGTGTATCGGGGCAGGGTGGTGGAGCTGACCGCCACCGTGAAAGGCGTCAGTCGGGTAGGCGATGTGCAGGTGGTGGTGCTCCAATCGGCAGATGGCGCGTCGGTGTGTCCGCGTGCCAGCCAGCCTCTGCAGGAGCAGCTGGGCGCGCAGCTGCGGGTGCTTCTGCGCATCGGGGAAGATAATCTGGTCGGACTGGGTGACGTGGAGCTGATTCACGCCGCGCACGAAGCGGACATCGCACAATGGGAGGCACAGCAGAGAAAGAAGCAGGAAGCGATGAAGCCTCCTCAGCGAACCGTTCGTCCTCTCACCTCGCGCTTCAATACCCCTGT
>BEHS01000256.1 GCA_002898895.1 bacterium HR16
TGGACGGACGGTCACGTGTCCACCCGCAAGTGGGGACATACCTTCCCACATGAGTGGACGGTGCAGGCAGACCGCGAGGTGGACCCCGTATTGAATCCGTAACCGAAAAACGCGCCCTCCGGTTCGAACCGGAGGGCTTTTCTCTGGAGGTGTTCCGATGAAACGCGAAGTACCGCCTGGTCTGGCGATAGCGGTAATCATCATCGTACTGGTGATTGCAGGCTTCCTGTATGCACGCCACTGGTTCTCGGGACCGAAGCGGATTTCGGGCACACCGCCACCCGGGATCAATCTGGCTCCGCCTGCGCCCGGGCAGTCCCGCATGCCGATGGCGCCGCCGCCTTCGCCCGGGTACGGAAGGTAGTAGATTTAATCGACCGTTATGGATACGACGGAGCGTGCGGCTCAGCAGGGGCAGTGTATGGAGGCTTACGCTCCGTCGTGACCACTTGGCGCACCTTCCTTGCTGACTTCTTCGCAGATACTTGCTATAATAGTGCGGCATCACTTCAAGGGAGGGGAATAACGATGTCCCGTTCAAACGCTTTTACGCTGATTGAGCTGCTCGTTGTGATCGCCATTATCGCTATCCTCGCAGCCATCCTGTTCCCCGTGTTCGCGCAGGCTCGCGAGAAAGCGCGGCAGACCACCTGTCTGGCACATCTGCGCCAGCTGGGCTTGGCACTGGTGATGTACCGCACGGACTATGACGGGCGCAACGCCGGTAACGGCGACGGTAACTGCATGGGCGGCTGGGTAGGCGGTGCGTGGCCCGCCTGGATGCGCGGATTCTTGTGGAACTCGGGGGCGCAGTGGGTTCCCTGCATCTACGCTGTACCCGTCGGACAAGAGACCACCGCACCGGTCAATCCCGAATGGCTTGCTGTGAAGGGACCCGTCAGCGGCGTGTTATACCCGTACGTCAAGAACGCTGGGCTGTACGTCTGTCCGTCCGACCCGCGCGAGGAGAAGCTGCTGAGCTACTCAATGAACGCCGGTCTCGCCTTTATTCCAGAAACAGCGGTGGAACGCCCTGCACGGCTTGCCCTGCTCATCGACGAGCAAATCACGCTGAACGACGGCGCGTACCACCCTGTCAACGCCGACTGTCCTTCCATAGTGCATAACGGCGGGGCGGTGTTTCTGTTCTTTGACGGTCATGCGAAGTGGCTCAAAGCCACTAAGCCGCCTATTATCTTTAACTGCCCGCAGAGCGTGCCGGACGACCTGTTCTGCTGGAAGATACCTATCACCGACGCCGAGTCGAGCCGATACAGCTGGTTCTGTCAGCATGAGTAGTGGGGTACAATAGGTTGCACACACTTCGCGCGGAGGTTTGCTAACCTCCCTTTTCAGCCTGTTGCGCAAGAGGGTGCCGCCGTTCTCCGGTTTCTGATACTATAAAGGTACTATGGGCGCGAATGCGTGGCTGAGTCTTGGCTCTAACCAGGGCGACCGTCTAAACAACCTGCGTGAAGCGATACAGAGGCTTCGTACACCGCAGGTGGAAGTGGTGCGTTGTGCCAGCGTGTATGAAACCGAGCCGGTGGGCTATGATACCCCACAGCCGTTCTACCTCAACACGGTGGTACAGGTACGGACGGCGTTAGAGCCTCTTGCCCTGCTGGAGCATGTGATGGCGGTGGAGCAGGCGGGTGGGCGCGTGCGCACGCACTACGGCAACCCGCGCACTATCGATATCGACATCGTGCTGTATGAGGGTGTGCAGATGCAAAGCGAGCGTCTTACCCTGCCGCATCCACGAATGCACGAGCGTGCCTTTGTGCTTGTGCCCTTGCTGGAAATCGCGCCGGATCTCACCCTGCCCGACGGCACACCAATTCGTGACTTGCTGGAACAACCTGTAGTGCAGGCGCAGAAGTTGTGGAAGCTGAACCATGCCGACCTATCGCTTTGAAGCGGTTGACGAGAGCACCGGACGTCCGGTGATGGGCACTCTGCAGGCGAGCGATGAGCAGAGTTTGCAGAGGCTTCTGCAGTCGCGCGGGTTTGTGATCAAGCGCATCGTTTCCGCTGTAGACACACCCGTGCAGACACAGGCGCCGCCTCAGCAAGCCGACCGACGCGCCGAACGCGCCACTGCCAGCCTGCACGCGCGTGCGGTGTTCTTCCGACAGCTGGCATCGCTATTGAGAGCAGGCAACAACCCTGTCAGCGCGCTCACGCAGATTGCCGATCAGCCCTCCATGCCCGAATCGCTGCAGGCAGCCGCGCGTGCGATGCTGGCGAACGCCCATCTGGGTCAGCCTCTCTCGCAGGCGATGGAGATGTTTCCCCGCCTGTTTGCCCCACATGTGGTGGGTATGTTTCGCGCGGGGGAGCTGGGCGGTTCGCTGGACGTTATCTGCGACGAAATTGCCTCTCATTACGAGCAGGAGCATACCCTGTGGCGCAAGCTATGGATACCGCGCCTGCTACTGCTTAACGGCATCGGCGTGTTGATGCTGGTGCTGCCCCTGTTTCCGGCGTTTTACTACGGGATGGTGCGTGGGGACGCTTCGCTCTTTTACAAACGGTATATCGACCTGCTGCTCACCCGCTCCCTGCCTGTGTTTTTGGGTGTGATACTGATAGTGTGGGGAGCGTGGTGGTTTCTGGACCTGCCTGCGAACCGTCGCTGGAAGGATGCTCTGGTGATGCGCTTGCCGGTGTTCGGTGCGCTCAATCGCCAGCGTGCGCTGACCGCTTTTCTGCGCACTCTGCACCGGATGTTTGCGGCAGGCGTGCCCGCTATCAGCGCGTGGGAGGCAGCGGCGCCATCCGCAGGGAACGTGTTCGTGCGTGAGAAGCTGATAGAGGTGTTGCCTGTGATCCGCCGCGGGGAAGGGATAGACCGCGCCCTGCAGGCAACCGGGCTGTTTGACTGGGAAACCATCAGTCTGGTGGCAGCGGGACAGCAGAGTGGAGAGATAGCGGGGATGCTTGATCGCGCGGCGACCTATTACGAGGAGACCCTGCGTGAGCGGTACCAGCGGGCATCGTTTGCGCTGGTTCGACTTGGGTGTTTGGGCATGTTGATTCTGGGCGGCGCGGCGATGCTGTGGATGGTGTATACCTATTTTACCGGCATGTTCCGATTCGTCGATGAGTTCTTCAAGACACCGTAAGGGGTGATGGTGATGCCAGTGTATCGCTACACGGCAAAGAATCAGCAGGGCGGCACGGTAACCGGTGTGGTAGAGGCGGAGGACACCCGTCGCGCTGCCGGCATCGTGCGGGAGATGGGGTTGCTGCTGCTGGATGTGCGTCCGGAGCAACCGGTGAGCGCACAGCAGGCGGAACAGGCAGTTATGCAGAAGGTAGTGTACCCCGTCTATTCGGGCGTATCTGTGCGCGACCTTGCCATCTTCTATCGCCAGCTTGCCACAGCCGTGCGGGCAGGCATTCCCATCCACCGTGCGCTGCTCTCTGTGGCGGAGAACACCGGCAAACCGCGTCTGCGACGGGTGGTGCAGGCGGTAGTGAACGACCTCATGCAGGGCAAACCGCTGTCCAGAGCCATGAGCCGACATCCGCATGTTTTCGACGATCTGCAAGTCGCACTGATTCAAGCGGGAGAGGAAGGCGGATTATTAGAAAACATGCTGGGACGCCTTGCGGACTATCTGGAGCGCGACTACAAGCTGCGTCTCAAAATCCGCGCAGGCACGTTCTACCCGAAGGTACTGCTTGTAGCGGGTATCTTTATCCCCAAGATACCGGTGCTGGTGATAGGTGGTGGGTTGATACCCTATCTGCGGGAGACCGTTGGCTGGGCGGCGCCGATTCTGCTGGCGGTTCTGGCGGTAGTGGCGGTGGTGCGTATTCTGTTGCAGATAGAGCCTCTGCGTGAAGCGTACGACTCGCTGAAGCTGATGATACCGGGCATTGGCGGGTTAGTGCGTCAGCTGGCGATGGCGCGGTTCAGCAGGGCGATGGCGGCGCTGTACTCGGCAGGAGTGCCCCTGCCCCGCGCGATAGCGATTTCTGCCCTCGCTGCCGATAACTATTACCTGACCAAACATCTGCGTAGAGCGATCGCGGATGTGGAGCACGGGCAATCCATCTCAGAAGCATTCCGACGTACGGGAGTGATGCCGCCGCTGGTGCTGGATATGCTACAGACCGGTGAGAGCACGGGCAATGTGGATGCCATGATGGACAAAGTTGCCGAATATTATGAGCAGGAGACCGACGTGAAGAGCGGTCAGGCGGTTATTGTGCTCAGTGTGGGGGTATACCTGCTGATTGCGCTGTGGATTGCCGGTATGATTATCAGCTTCTGGCAGGGGTACGCCAGCGGCGGGGGCGCGTTGCTGGGAGAGTAAGTATGCTGCGCATGCCGGACAGAGATTACTATGAGGTGCTGGGGGTTCCTCCTCATGCCACTGATGAGCAGATTCGCCGTCGGTTTCGCGAGCTCGCCCGAAAGTACCACCCCGATGTGAACCGCTCGCCGGATGCCGAACATCGCTTCAAGGAGATTACTGAGGCGTATCGGGTGCTGTCCAGCCCCTCCTTGCGGGCGGATTACGACCTGATGCGGCGCAGTGCCCAGCAAGCGCGTTCGGGCAGTGGTGGTTCTGAGGCTACTCCTCCGCCTCGTTCACGCCCTACCGCGCACCAGAGCACACGCCAGCAGCGCCCATCCGGTTCCTCGTCCGCTTATACATCCGCTCGCGGTGCAGAGATCGAGGCGCAGCAACTGCTGCAGAGCGCGATGCTGGCGTATGCACGCGGCAACCTGCGCGAAGCGGCCTCGCTGGCAAAACGGGTACTGCGTCTGCAGCGGCATAATGCACAGGCGTATGAGATACTGGGCGATGTCTACCGCCAGGAGCGACGCATCGAGGAAGCCATCGCCATGTTCACCTGCGCCTTGCAGTGCAACCCGCGCTCCGCCAGTGCGCAGTCCAAACTGGATGCGTTACTGCGTCAGCGGTTTTTCGCTGGTGCAGATGATTCAACCTTTTCCTCCCCCAGAATGTTGTGGGCGCGGTATGGGCTGGTGCTGGGCTGGACAGCGGTGGTAATGCTGGTGTTGGCTCCCTGGTATCTTGGGCTGGAGGCGGACGGCGTGTTTCAGGGCATCGGCTTTGTGAACCGATGGAGCGCGGCGCTGGTGTTGCTCATGCTGACGGCAGGAATGCTATCGGGTGCGCTGATGGCGTTAGGTGGAGCGGTGGAGCCGATAGCGCAGGTGGTATGGTGGCCCCATCGGCAGGGGGTGGCACAGGCTCGTCTGGCGGTAGCGGG
>BEHS01000257.1 GCA_002898895.1 bacterium HR16
CCCCCTCCACGACGGGTGGCGGGGGCGGTACGGGAACCCGAACGGGCGCTGTTATCCACTCACTGGTCGCTCCGGCTGCATCTACGGCGCGAACGCGATAGGTGACATTGCCCGGCATCACCGGCTCGTCTATCAGATGGGTGGTGAACCAGCGCGCCACAGGGACAAACTCGCCTGCTTCCTGTTGGCGTTCCACTTCATAGGCGACAATGCCTTTGCTGCCAGCGTGGTCGCGCCACCGGAGCATTACCCTGTAGGCACCTGTCGATTGTGCTCGTACGGCGACAGGCGGTGGAGGCGGTGTGGCGTAGCGCAACGGCGCGGATAAGGGCAAAGGCACTGGTTCTGCAACCGTGACGCCGTAAACGGGTTGCGGGTTGAGGTGGCCCGGTACGTGGAAGGTGTACTCCACACCCGGTGGAGCCAGCTCGTTCGCCGGAATCGTCGCCCGATAGACGTGTCCCTTCACCACCCGCATCGGCAGGGTTCGGAAGCGCTTTTCGCCTGCACGACGATAGAGCAGCTCCACTTTCGGCGGTGTACCGGTGGGGAAGTTTGCCGCTACCTTCAGCGTCAGGGGTTCGCCGCAGAAGAACAGAGTGCCGGGCTGAGCGTGGGCAAAATAGGCGGCTCCGGTTACCTGCGGTATTTCTATCGGGATTCCGCTTAACGTGGAGAGGCGATCACGCAAGCCGAGCGCGGCGGCGTACGCTTTAACGTTTACCGTAGCCAGCACACCCCAATCGCCGCGCGTGACCAGCAGTCTTTGCCGCAGCTGCATTGCCCTGCCCAGCTGCGCGAGGGCGTCACGGAGGTCTTCCACCGATTCTTTCGCTATACGCTGTGCCTCTTCTCGCCTGCCTGCGTTGCTGTGCCACTCCGCTTCGGCAACCCTCTTTTCGATGTTCCACAGAGCCAGCGCGGCGCGGTCGTACGCTACCACCCAGTCGATGGTCGTAAGTAGCTGCCGGAGCCTCTCCGCGTAAGCTGTCACCCCTTCATGCACTGCCTGGGCGTGCAGACTGGCAACCGTGTTCCGAACCGTCTGCAGGGTGCGCAAATTGGCCTGGCTGGGCAGGCGCGCCGGGTCGCTGAACCACTGAAAGCTCCCGCACTCGACCTGGCCTGCGCCACCTGTCCAGCGCGGTCCCAGCGAATCCAGTTGCTGCATCACGCGCGCCATCGGTGCGGCTCGTTTCTCCCCGAAGCAACGTCGGGTATAATCCTGCCAGAAAGCCTGCTCGCTCATCTGCGGGTTCCACGCGAACCGCATGGTGAATGCGGCAACGTCTTCCACCTCGCGCGTGCGCCAGTGGATGCCCAGTATGCCCTGGCATCCTTTATGTAGCGCGTCCGGCAGTAATCGCGAGAAGGGATGTACGTTGCACTGCGGCGCCCACTGGTCACGCCGAAGCCCGCCGCCGTCGGATTCGAACCAGGGGATTGCCCAGCGTTGCCGCTGCGGGGAAAGCCTGCCGTAAGCCTGTGCGACACCGGGTTCCCACGCGGGATCGATGTTATCCAGCGCGCTGAAGATAATATCCTTCGGCAGAATCCTGTCCATGCCGATGAAGAAGTCCGAGAAGCGCATCCAGCGGTCGCCGCCCCAGCCGCCGACCACCAGCCGTTTCTGCGGGGCGATGGCTTTGAGAATACGGTGTGCCAGCAGCAGATAGGCAGTGATGCGCGTGGCTTCATGGATACGGCGTTCGTCGCCCAGATAGGCAAAATGCTGTCGCCACTCCTCACGCAGGGCGTTCAAGCGCGACTGGGGTGGGGGAAGTGGGCTCCCGCTGCCTAACCCCTCCGCCTGCCACAACCAGACATAGTCCAGCACAGGGTATTGCTGGAGGAGTGCACGCAGGCGCGCTTCCAGATGGTGCTGCGTCAGCGGGTCAGTGGGGTCCCCGTGCAGCTCAAAGCCCAGCGCCACTTTCAGCCCGCGTTTCTTCGCGTACGTCAGCGCATCGGCGAGCAATTTCTGTGCCCGGCGGATAGCCTCTTCGCGGTTGCTTGCCTCCAGTGTAGCGCGCGAACCAAAGCGAGGTTCCTCAAAGCTCTCTCCGGTACCGAAACCGAACTCGGCGGTGGTTAAACCGCGTACCTGTCCCCAGTTGTAATCGGTGGAGGTAACCAGCGGTTCACCACCTGTCAGCTTGCCTTCCCACCGGTAGGCGCAGAACGGCTCGAAGTCGTAGCTGTGGAAGCCCACGAAGTTTGCCTTCATCTTCACCATCTGGTCAAAGAAGAAGCGGTAATCCTCGATGTTCCACGTGGTGGGGCTGTTCAGGAAGTTGAACCAGGGCAGGCTACCGCGTATGGCGAAGGCAGGCTTCCAGAGCTGGGTGAACGGCGCAAGACGAAGGTGCACCCGTTTGGGCGGCAATACATCTCCCCCCAGGGTAAATCCAACGCCCAGCTTTTCCAGCAGAGTGTAGACCCCGTACAGTACACCCCTCGGCTGTCGGCCGATGATGAGCAGCACGCAACGACCGCTTCGACGATAAGCAGTTAGCAGGAAGGCGTCCTCGCTTGCCCATGCGTCACCAAACCATCGCCGCACCTGCTCTTTCGCTTCGGTCCGGTTGCGGAACAGCCCCATCCGAACCAGTTCGACAGTCAAGGGAATGCCTGTGTCCTCTGAAAGGAGGTGGATTGCTACGGGATAGGTAGAGGGATACTTGCGCTCTTCCATGCGCAGGAGGTTTCCGCTCAGGCTGGCAAGATAACGCTGCAGTTCTCGCGCTGCGATGCGGTGAATCGCCGACTGGCGATAGTTGCCGGTGATGACCGCGTGAGAGAAGTCCATCTCCTGCGGCAGCGCCATCCGGCATCCTGATACAATCAATAACCACAGGAAAAGCAGCGATTTGCGCACAAACACCATCCTTTCTCGGCACCCCACCGTTGCAGCAATTTAGAGGCATGATAGCATATCCACAGCAAAGAGGCAACATAATGTACCTCAACACCTATCGCAAGGGAAAGCGGTTTACCGTGCAGAAGCTATCGGTGCAAACTGTGGAGACGCGAGGCAAAAGATGACCCATAAAGAGAGGCTTCTTGCGGTGTTTCAGGGCAAGCGTCCGGACGTGATGCCCTGGTACGCCGATTTGACTTACTGGTACAGTGCTGAGGTGATTAAGGGGACGCTGCCGGAGAGGTATCGCGGCGACGGCGTGGTACACCTGTACGAAGACCTGAACGTCGGGGCGCATGAACACCTGCTCAACTGCCCCTGGCGCACCGAGTACGAGGATGTACGGGTTCTGGTGGAGGAAGAGCGTGACGCCGACGGCAAACCGGTGCGCACCCGCACGAGCTGGGTGACGCCGGTGGGCACGCTGACACAGGTGCAGGAGTTCGAACCCAACTCCTACTGCTGGGCGTACCGGGAGTACCCCGTCAAGACCCCTGAGGACCTGAAAGTGCTGCGCTTCATCTTCCAGCACCAGCACCTGATACCCGACTACACCGAGCAACAGCGCATTATCGACCTGTTCGGGGACTGGGGCGTTGCCGCTTCCATGCCCAACCGCACGCCGATGGCGAACCTGTTCGTCATCTGGATGGGGGTGACCAACGCCAGCTACGCTCTGGCGGACGCGCCGGAGGAGATAGAGGAGACCATCGAGGTGATGTCCGCCGCGGAAGAGCCGATGTATGAGATTATCTGCAACGCGCCCGCGCCGCTGGTGTACTTCCCCGATAACATCACGGGCGAGGTGGTCAGCCCGCGCATTTTCCAGAAGTACTATGCGCCCTACTACCGCAGGCGGGCGGAGCAACTGCACAGGGCGGGCAAATATATCTTCGTGCACATCGACGGCACATTCAAGAACCTGCTGCCGTATGTGGGACCGACGGGGGTGGACTGTGCGCAGTCGCTGACCCCTGCGCCGGTGGGTGATGTGCCGCTGGAGGATTTCCGCACGCTCGCCGGTCCCGACCTCATCCTGTGGGGCGGAGTGCCCGCCGCCTACTTCAGCCCGGTGTACAGCGAGCAGACGCTGAAGGAGATAGTGCTGAAAGCCATTCGCCTGTATAAGCACGACCCGCGTTTCATGCTGTGTGTGTGCGACCAGGTACCGCCCGACGGCATCATCGAGCGGGTAAAGATGGTGAGCGACCTTGTGGAGGAGTACGGGCGGATAGAGTAGCCCTCACGCCGCGAGCAGTTCCACCACCTTGTGCGCAATGCGGGGCAGGGGTAGCACGAACTCTGCCCCACCTAGTTGTATCGCCTCGCGGGGCATCCCGAACACCACGCAGGTCTCCTCGTCCTGCGCGATGGTATGTGCCCCCGCGTCGCGAAGCCTCTTCAGCCCTCTTGCCCCGTCCGCGCCCATACCGGTGAGCAGTACCGCTACTGTGGCTGAGCCTCCGGCTTCCGCGACCGAATCGAACAGCGCATCTACCGAGGGGCGGTGGCGGTTCACAGGTTCCGTCTGCACCACTCTGGCGCGATATTGTGAGCCGTTGCGGGCCACCTGCAGGTGGTAGTCGCCGGGCGCGATGTAGGCGTGTCCGGGTTGCAGCACATCGCCGTCCTCAGCCTCTTTCACGCGCACCGCGCACAGCTTATCCAGCCGTTCGGCAAAGGAGCGGGTAAACACGGGCGGCATGTGCTGCACGATAACGATGGGTGGCACCTCTGGAGGTAACGCCTGCAACACCTGCCGAATCGCCTCCGGTCCGCCGGTGGACGCGCCGATAGCGATGAGCCGGTTCGTACTCGTCGCGCGTTTGATGGACGCCTGCGGCATCTCCAATGGGGCAACGTGTGCCTGTTTGGGGCGCACCCGCGCCCGCGCCGCCGCTTTCACCTTCGAGGCTATCTCGTGCGACAGCGTCGCCATGCCGGTAAAAATGCTCTGCGTGGGTTTGGCGATGAAATCTACCGCGCCCAGCTCCAGCGCTTTCAGGGTGACCTCACTGCCCTCGCGCGTGAGGGTGGAAATCATCACCACGGGCATCGGGTGCGAGCGCATGAGCTTCTCGAGGAAGGTGATGCCGTCCATACGCGGCATCTCCACGTCCAGCGTCAGCACGTCGGGCTTCAGTTGCACGATTTTATCGTAGCCTTCGATGGGGTCGCTGGCGGTGCCGACGACCTCTATCCCGCCTTCCCGCGCGAAAATCTCCTTCGGTAGCTGCCGAATCACCACCGAATCATCGATAATCAGCACACGAACGGGGCGATGTTCATCCATAGGTGTTT
>BEHS01000258.1 GCA_002898895.1 bacterium HR16
TTGTGGCGATGCGAACCAGCTCCGCTTCGTTCAACAGTATCATCCGCCGCCCGAAGAAATCGATGTAACCGTCTCGGCGGAAGCGGTTGAGAATGAGCGTCGCGGTTTCGCGCGTAGTGCCCGACAGACTGGCGAGTTCGTGGTGCGTCAGGCGGATATTGAGCGCGATTTTACCGGCGATAATATCGGTGCGATAGCGGTCAAACAGCCATAAAATGGTCTTCGCCATGCGTTGGGGTACTTCCAGCGCCACCAGTTCCGCTGCCTTCTGCTCCATCGCGCGCCGCCGGTCCGCCATGATGTACAATACCAGCTGCTTGATCTCATCGTCTTCCTGCATCCAGCGCTGGAAGGTCTCAACCGGCACCACATACAGCTCGGTGTCCTCGTGTGCTTCGGCGGTGTTCACCCGCGTTGAGGGGAAGAACAGCGCCATCTCGCCGAACATCTCGCCGGGGTCAAACAGCGCCAGAGAAATCTCTTTGCCTGCCGGAGATTGGCGATAGACCCGCACGCGCCCCTCCTTGACGATGTACACCTCGTTTTCGGGGTCGCCGGGCTCAAAAACGGGGTCGCGACGGCGTACAAACCGTTCCTGTGCTTCCTGCTCCAGTTTGCGGGCAATGCGCCCGTCCAGAGCGGAAAGCACGTCGATGCGCTGCATAAAGTCTTTCGCCAGGTTTTGTTCCATAGGTTCACACCTTCCAGAATGTATCTCAATCTACAGTTAGTATACCGCAAGCTTGGGCAAAATTGTACCATTTTTACATAACTTCACTTGCCTTCCACCACCCGCCCCTGTTTTTTTCTCGAAATTTACTGTGCGTGTTTTCACAACCTGTTGACTTTTTGGGGAGAATCGTCTATGCTGTAAAGTACGCTACATCACCTGCAGTCTATTAGCCTGAGAGAAAGGGAGGGAGTAAACATGAAACTGGTTATGCGCTTGACTGTAGCTGTTCTGGCTTTCGCGGCACTGGCGTCTACTGCACCGGCTGACCTGCTGGTATGCAGTATCAACGGCGACCGCATCCTTCGCTTCAGTGAAACCAATGGTGCGTATCTGGGTGACTTCGTTCCCGCAGGAACCGGTGGGTTGAACGAGCCGCAGGGGATGGAATATGGTCCCGACGGCAACCTGTACGTGTGCAGTAACGACCAGCACGCGGTGCTACGCTTCGACGGCCAGACGGGGGCGTTTATCGACGCCTTTGTGCCGCCCGGAAGCGGTGGACTGAACTCGCCGGGCGACCTCGAGTTCGGTCCTGACGGCAATCTGTATGTGAGTAGCTACGGCGGCGATGCCATCCTGCGCTACGATGGGCTCACCGGTGCGTTTATCGATGCGTTCGTGCCTGCCGGTAGCGGCGGTTTAGACCAGCCAGCAGGCATCACCTTCGGTCCCGACGGCAACCTGTACGTAGCTACGTGGACCAACGGACAGGTGCTGCGCTACAACGGACAGACCGGTGCGTTTATAGACATTTTTGTAAACGACCCGGCCAACATCTATCCGGCAATTGGAGTTCGCTTCGGACCGGACGGGCATCTCTACGTTTCCGGTGGGTTGTTCCATCGCGTGGCGAAGTACAACGGCAGTACCGGTGCCTTTATAGGGCTGTTTATCCCCACTGCCAGCGGCGGGCTGTACGGCGCATACGGGTTCGAGTGGGGACCCGATGGGCGCTTCTATCTCGCCAGCTATGGTGGCAACTCTATCCTGCGCTACAATGGTACTACCGGTGCGTTTATCGACACCTTCGTAGCAGCGGGAGCAGGGGGGTTAACACAGCCGGGCATGATACTGTTCACGCCCCGTTCGGTAACAGGCAATGTGGAACTGGGCGACTACGACCCGGCGAAGGTGTCTCAGGTGCCGGTGAGTCTCAAGGTGTACAAGGCAGGGAAGCTGGTGCGTACCGCTACGCTCACGCTGGACGAGAACGGCAACTACACTCTGCCCAACGTGGTGGCGGGTACCTATGACTTCGCCTTCAAAGCCAGCCACTGGCTGCAGGTCGTCGTGCGCGATGTGGTTGTGCCCAAAGAGGGCTTAATCGGACTGGACGTAAGCCTCATCAACGGCGACATCGACGGCGACAACGAGGTCACGCTGTTCGACTTCGGTGCGCTCGTCGCAGCTTTCGGTTCAGTGCCCGGCGACAGCAACTGGAACCCTGATGCCGACCTGGACGGGGATGAGGAGGTCACCCTGTTCGACTTCGGCGTGCTGGTGCGCAACTTTGGTGCAATCGGCGACGAGTAAACGTTGAAGGGGCAGGTTAAGAACCTGCCCCTCCCTGAGGCAACAAGGGCAGAGACGCCCTGGTGTAACATCCCAAGAAAGGAGGAAAACGAGAGGTGAAATCGGTAGCGACAGCACTCAGCCTGTTGCTGTTCGTAGCCGTCTCGGTGAACGCCCAGAGTGTAGTGGGGCACTGGGACTTCAACGGCAACCTGAACGGCACCATTGGCGCCCCACTGGTCGGCGTGGGCAACTTCTTCTTTGAAACCGCCGTTATTGGTGGGCAGGTCGCGCAAGTGGTTCGTCTCGGCGATGACGAGTGGGACGGCGACGACACGTGGACAACCGGGCACAACACCTACTTCATCGTGCCGAACCCCATCGGCGCGAACGGGGGCGGGAGCTATACGAACCGGTACACCATCATCATGGACGTAATGTTCCCTGTCACGCCAGGCTACGTGAGCCTTTACCAAACCAACCCCAACAACACCAATGATGGCGACTGGTTTATCTTCCACGATGTGCCCGGCGATGAGCGAACCAATGGACTGGGCATCTCGGGCAATTACTCGGACCCGGGCAATCCGCTGCGTTTCCAGGACGGCGTGTGGCAGCGTATTGCGCTGGTGATTGACACCACAACCCCCTCCGGTGGAGACAGCTGCGTGTACCGCTGCTACATCAACGGGCAGCTCCAGAACATCGTGCAAAGCCCAAGCGGCTGGGGAGTGGACGGACGGTTTTCACTGGAATCCACCTTCCTGTTGTTTGCAGATAATGATGGCGAGACGCAGGAGGGGTTCATCAACTGCCTGCAGCTGCGCGACTATCCCATGTCCGATGCTGAGATTGCCGCGCTGGGTGGACCCTCGGCAGCCGGTATTCCCATCCCCGTCGAGGTGTCCGGCACGGTGAATCTGGGCGACTACGGTGGGGACGTTACCACTGTGCCCGTAACCATCGAAATCCGCAACCCGGGTGAGACCACGCCCGTGGAGACGCGCGTAGTCAACCTGAACAGCTCGGGGCAGTACGCATTTACTACCGGCTTGAAGGGCACGTACGACGTGGCAGCGAAGGCTTCACACTGGCTGCGCTCCGTCAAAGGCAGTGTGAGCATCGCCCCGCCGAGCACAGCCGTGAACTTTGACCTCATCAACGGCGACATCGACGGTGACAACGAGGTCACCCTGTTCGACTTCGGTGGATTGGTTGCCGCCTTCGGTTCGGTGCCCGGTGACAGCAACTGGAACCCCGATGCAGACTTGGACGGAGATGAGGAGGTCACCCTGTTCGACTTCGGTGTGCTGGTGCGCAACTTCGGTGCAATTGGCGACGAATAAACGCTGTAGCATGGCAGGTTCGCTGTAGGGGGCAGGTTTGAAACCTGCCCCCAAATCATCTCTCACTGTCGGCAGTGGACAGGGGCAGGCACAACGCGCTATACTTAATCTCGCTATGAGACGAGCAGGTGTGTTGACCATCAGCGACCGCTGTGCGGCAGGCGAGGCAGAGGACGTTTCCGGTCAGGTGCTGGAAGATGCCCTGCGCGAAGCTGGCTATGAAGTGGTGCGTCGTGCTATCGTGCCCGACGAGCGTGCGCTCATCGCCGGGTGGTTGCGAGAGGCGTGTGATACCTGCGACCTTATCCTGACTACCGGAGGCACAGGGTTCGCCCCGCGTGACGTAACGCCCGAAGCCACGCGCGAGGTGCTGGAGCGTGAAGCGCCCGGCATTGCCGAGTTGTTGCGCCTCGAGGGGCTGAAGAAGACACCCTTTGCTGCTCTGTCGCGCGGGATGGCGGGTATCCGTGGGCGTACTCTGATTATCAATCTGCCGGGTAGCCCCCGCGCGGTGCGGGAGGGACTGGAAGTGCTATTGCCTCTGCTTCCGCACGCCATAGAGCTGATTCTGGAACAACCCACCTCGCATTCACCGCAAGGAGGCACAACGTGAAAGACCTGCTGAGCGTGGAGGAGGCACAGGAGCTGATCCTGCAGTCGGTGCAACCCCTTTCTGAAGCGGTAGAGATGTCCTTGCTGGAAGCGGAAGGGCGTGCGCTGGCGGAGGACATCGTCTCTCCCGTACATATTCCCCCCTTCGATAACGCGGCAGTGGACGGCTATGCGGTTATCGCGGAGGATACAGCAGGGGCGTCGGCGCAAAGCCCTGTCCGTCTGCGGGTGGTGGGGACGGTGAACGCGGGCGAGGTTGCTCACTTTGCCGTTGGGCGAGGTGAAGCGGCGCGTGTGATGACCGGCGCACCTGTGCCCGCCGGAGCCGACGCGATGGTGATGGTAGAGGATACCGAGCAGCACGGGGAAGAGGTATGGATAAAATCCCCCGCTCGAATCGGGCAACATATCCGACGGCAAGGTGAGGCAGTAGCGCAGGGCGAGACGGTGTTAAGGAAAGGGCAGAGCCTCGGTGCAGGAGAGATACTGGTGCTTGCTGCAATCGGCAGGAGCACTGCGCCCGTAGTACGCCCGGCGCGCGTTTGCCTGCTAACCACCGGCGACGAACTGGTGGAGCCGGGGCGTCCGCTGCCTCCTGGCAAAATCTACAACAGCAACCGCTATGCGCTGTCGGTGCAGGTACGCGAGACGGGAGCGCAGCTGGAACACCTGCACATCCCCGACGACCCCGTTATCACACGCGATGCGCTGACGCAGGCGCAGGCGTACGACATGGTGCTGACGGCTGGAGGCGTGTCGGTCGGCGAGCGGGATTTCGTCAAGCAGGCTGTGGAGAGCCTTGGGGAACTGCGTTTCTGGCGCGTCGCCATCAAGCCGGGCAAGCCGATTGCCTTTGGGCGCGTGGGGCAGGCTCTGTTCGTGGGGTTGCCGGGCAACCCCGTTTCGGCGATGGTCACTTTCGAACTGTTCGTGCGCCCTGCCCTGCGCAAGATGATGGGTCATCGCGTGCTTTTCCGTCCCCGGGTACAAGCGGTGCTGGAGCACGATATCG
>BEHS01000259.1 GCA_002898895.1 bacterium HR16
CGGCGTTTTGCACGGCATGGCAACCTCATCCACCGGCATCTCGCCGAAGGCGGTGACGGTGCGCACCAGGTTCAGTTTGGACGCCTTAAGCGCGAAGGCCCAAGTGACCGCCTGCACGGTGTACGCCGCCATGCGCCCCATGATGGCGGTGAGGGTGCTTTCGGCAACCTGTACGCCCTCATTAATGGGCTTGCCCGCGCGCACGCTGGCAATCAGGTCGGCGTGTTCCTGCACATACGGGTTCACGCGTCCTTCCCACCGCCAGTTCTCCTTGCCGCGCACCCAGAAGGTGTCGAAACCCTCCAGCTTCGCCTGTCCTTCCGTGCCGATGACCTGGTTGGTCACGCGCCCCAAACAGCCATCCATCTGACGGCACATAGCGGTTACTCGTGCGCCGTTGGGGTAGACGTACTCAATGGCGAAGTGGTCATAGATGTGACCGTACGCGGGGTCGGTGCGTACCTGTCGCCCGCCCATGCCGATACACCGCTCTGGCGGCGAACCCATCACCCAGTTCATCACGTCGATATTGTGTACAAACTGCTCCACGATGTGGTCGCCAGAGAGCCACGTGAAGTACAGCCAGTTGCGAATCTGCCACTCGATATCGCTCATGCCCGGCTGGCGGTCCCATTTCCACAGTGCGCCGGTGAGGTAGTAGGCGTACGCCGCCACCACCTTGCCGATGGAACCGCCGTGGATGCGTTTGATGGTCTCGATATAGCCCTGGTGGTGACGATACTGCGTGCCCGCCACCACACCCAGTCTCTTCTGCTCCGCCAGTTTGGCGGTTTCGATAACCATGCGCACCCCTTCAGGGCAGACCGCAACCGGCTTCTCCATAAAGACGTGCTTGCCTGCCTCCACCGCTGCCCTGAAGTGAACAGGGCGGAAACCGGGTGGCGTAGCGAGCAGCACATAGTCCACGCCGCTGTCTATTACCCGTTTGTAAGCGTCGAAGCCCACGAAGCATCGGGCATCGGTTACCTTCATCTTGTCGCCAAGACTTACCAGCGACTTGCGGCAGTTGTCTAATCTGTCCTGGAACAGGTCGCCCAGCGCCCAGATTTCCACACCCTCGGCAGCGTTTGCTGCATCGCGCGCTGCGCCGGTACCGCGTCCGCCGCAGCCAACAAGCCCCACGCGAATACGGTCACTGCCCTGCGCCCAGGCGTAGTTCCAGCCCAGTGCGCTGGCAGTAATCACGGCGGCGCCGGTGCTCTTCAGAAACTGTCGTCGGGACAGGTTTCGCCTCTGTTGCATCTCTGCACACCTCCTTTTTCATTTTTCCCGCAGAGACAACAGTTTTCCTTTGCAGGGTTCACACAACCTGTGGCGAAGACGAAAGCGGAGGTGAAGAGATGATGCAGAGGCTCTCATGGACGGCTTTCTTTGCGCTGATGACGCTTGCGGGATGCTTCGCCCAACAGAAACTGATTTCGCAGGTGCACCTGTCGTGGAGCGAGGACCCGCAGACCACCATGAGCATTACCTGGCAGAGCAGCAAGCCCCTGTCGAGCCCGGTGGTGCAATACGGTGAGGGAAATACCCTCTCACAAACGGCGATGGCAAGGCGCATCCGCTACGAACAGGAGACGGGACCGCTCTATCAGGTTACCCTGCGTAACCTCAAGCCGGATACTCTTTACTCTTACCGCGTGGGAGATGCAGGCAAAGGCTGGAGCGAGGTGCGTACGTTCCGTACCGCTCCATCCAAACCGCCCGCTCGTTTTGTGTTCACCGCGTTCGCTGACCACGGCGTGACCCCTGCTGCCGAGCAGAACGTGCGCCGGGTGCTTTCGGGTGAGAAACCGGCGTTCCATATCATCATGGGCGACCTCTCCTACGCCAACGGCAACCAGCCTGTATGGGACAGCTGGTTCGAGGAGATAGAACCGCTGGCGTCGCAAGTGCCGTTCATGGCGTGCCCCGGGAACCACGAGGACGAGCGTGGCATCCGCTTCGCCACCTATCTCGCCCGCTTTGCTTTGCCGGGCAAAGAGCTGTACTACCGCTTCGACTACGGCGGAGTGCGCTTCATCATGTTTAACTCGCAAGATTTTCGCGACGCCGAGCAGCTGCGCTGGTTTGAGCAGGAGCTTCGCGAAGCCCATCGTGACTCCGAAGTGCGCTGGGTTATTGTCTCCATGCATCATCCACTGTACAGCTCCACCGTCCGTCGCCTCAACGACACGGCGCGCATCGAGGTGCTTCAACCACTGTTCGACAAGTACCGTCCGGACCTTGTGCTGCTGGGACACCATCACAACTACGAGCGCACGTACCCCCTGCTAAGCATGAAACCACGCAGTCACCACCCGAACCGTTACTCGCGGGGGCAGGGCGTCATCTACGTCACCAGCGGAGGCGGGGGCAAGTCGCTCTACGACTTGACGCCCGAACAACCTGCCTTCACGGCGAAGCGGGAGAGGTGCTATCAGTACCTGCGCATTACTGTATCCGACAGGTCGCTGGTGGTGGAATGCTACCGTACCGAGGACAACAGCCTGCTGGACCGTTTCGAAATCGTGCGGTAACGACCGAAAAGGAGGGTGCTACCCATGTCGGAATATCTCCCTGTAAACCTGGACGCCTACTACAACGCAGGCGTCTCCTTCTACGAAGGGGTTTCCCAGCCGTTGCTGGGTGAGCAGACATTTCACGGTCTCCCGTTCCGAATCGGCAGCACGCCGGAAAGATGCTTCATCGGCTTTGGCTCACCGGGGTTGCAGAGCGCGTGCTCCATTCCTATCGGCAGCACCGCCAGACACGTCATTTTCGCGCATGTGCTGCTGGAATCGCGTCTCTTCGAAGGTGAACCTATTGGGCGGGTGATCGCTCACTACGTCTTCCGCTACGAAGACGGCGAAGAGGTGCGCGTGCCTGTTCGCGAGCGGTTCGAAATCGCCAGTGTGCCCACACCATGGGGCTCCCAGCCGTTTCTGGCTCTACCCGACATGAAAGACAGACTGATGCCTCGCACCGAAGGACGATGGGATAATATGGGGTTGCGCCAGACGGAAGCCCTGGCGGGACACCCGCTCAGCTATTACCTGTGGGCATGGCAAAATCCTCACCCCGAGAAGCCCATCCAGACGATACGCATCGAGCCGGGCGACCGCAGGTTCCTCATTGCAGCTATCACGCTGGGTCAGGCGGAGGAGTATCCCTTCGTGCGTACCGGGCGAGTGCCGGTCAAAATCACGCTCACACGCGAGGAGGACGCCCGAAAGCCTTTCTCCCTGCAGGTGGATGTGGATAGAGGTGTAGCGACCTACGTGTACCCCCTGCCCGCAGAATCCGCTGAGACCTTCTTGAACGCGCCGCTCAAAGGCTGGGGTGAGGAGCAGAACGCCACAAACAGCCCTGCCTGCGTGGAAATCGCTGCTATCCCCTCGGCGACCGTCACGGTGAAGAGCGATGAGGAGCTTTTGGGCAGTGCACGCTGGGGCGAACTTCAGCAGAGAGGACAGGTGGAAGCCGGGCGCGTGCGTCTGGAAGTGCTGGACCGGGGCAAAAACTGGGTACATGTCACCGTCGTGGACGACGCCACCGGTAAACCCGTTCCCTGCCGCGTGCATTTCCGCTCGCCGGAGGGCGTTCCTTACCAGCCTCATGGACACCACGACCACGTGAACTCCAACCTGAACACATGGCACGTGGACGTAGGCGGCGACCTGCGTCTGGGACAGATAACCTATGCCTACATTGACGGCACCTGCCAGGGCTGGTTGCCGCGCGGCGAGGTACTGGTGGACATAGCGCGAGGTTATGAGTACGAACCTTTGCGTACGCGAGTGCACATCGCACCCGGGCAGCGGGAACTGACCCTGCGCCTGAAACGCTGGACCGACATGAACGCGCAACGGTGGTTCAGCGGCGACTCGCACGTGCATTTTCTGGGCACGCAGGGAGCACACCTCGAAGCACAGGGCGAAGACCTGAACGTAGTGAATCTGCTGCAGTCGCAATGGGGACACCTGTTCACCAACACGGAAGACTTCATCGGTGAGCCGACGGTGAGCAACAAAGGGCGTACCATCGTCTACTGTTCGCAGGAGAACCGCCAGCACGTGCTGGGACACCTCATCCTGTGGGGGCTGAAGCGAGCGGTGATGCCCTGGTGCTCGGCGGGTCCCGATGAGGCGGAGCTGGGCGGCACGATAGAGGAAACACTGGCACACTGGGCAGACCGCTGCCACGAGCAGGGCGGTACGGTCATTATTCCCCACTTCCCCTTGCCCAACGGCGAGCCTGCCGTGTTGATTGCCACCGGCAGGGCGGACGCGCTGGAGATGATTGCCTTCGGCGATTATCAGCACCGCGAGTACTACCGCTACCTGAACTGCGGTTACCGACTGCCCCTTGTAGGCGGAACAGACAAGATGAGCAGCGAGGTCGCCGTGGGGCAATATCGCACCTACGCTTACATTCCGCCCGACGAGGAGTTCACCTACGAAAACTGGTGTAAGGCAGTGCGCGCGGGCAGGACGTTTCTGAGCGGCGGCGCGCTTATCCACTTCAGTGTAGAAGGGGCGCGCATCGGCGATACCCTGCGCTTGCCTTCCGGCGGCGGCACTGTAGAGGTGGAAGCGATTGCCGAGTCTATCTTCCCCATCCACACCTTGCAAATCGTGCAGCAGGGACAGGTGGTGGCATCGGTGGACGAGCCGACAGGGGCGAACCGCCTGCACTTGAAGACGAAGCTGCGCGTGACGGGCAACACCTGGATGGCGGCACGCTGTGCCGGACCGAGCTACACCGCAACGCCTCACTTTGACGTGTGGCGCAGAGGGGTGTTTGCCCATATCTCGCCCATCTATATCGCCTGCGGGGAGCAATGGAGCCTGTTTGACCGCGAGACGGCACAGTACATGCTCACGCTGATAGAGGGCGGCATCGCCTACATCCGCCAGAAAGCGGCGCACCATCCGCCCGGCAGTGTGACGCACCATCACGGTGAGGACGACCATCTTGCCTATCTGGAACGCCCCTTCCACGAGGCGATAGAGGCAATCCACCGTCGGATGCACGAGGAGGGAGCTGGATAAGAGTCTCCTGTACCGTTTGGCAGGATGCTTACCATCCCGCGCTTGTAAGTGGGCGGTCACGCCCTGTCGTGACCGCCCTGTTCGCAGCACACTTCAGCGCATTCGCGCGTGTTACCGCGAGCAATAGATCACAATCCTATCG
>BEHS01000260.1 GCA_002898895.1 bacterium HR16
AGAAGGAGAGGCAATGAGGTTGCACGAAGGCAGAGACGAAAAGAAAATAAATGAGGCAACGATGAGCATTTCGGAAAGATTTTTATATGAGGCAATACGATATTTTTACTAATCAAGCGACCGAAATCCTATCCACCGCACCATCTTCTGTAAATGGGATGCCATCACCAGCAGAAGGGCTACACCCAAAAGGCGTTTCTACATAACGCTTCCCTTCCTTTCCGATTGCCTGTTGCGTGCTATTCAATCGCAATATACCATGCCCCAAAAGTCAGGGGTTATGACCTGCACGCTTATACATGGTGCCCAACGAGAGGGTGTTTTTTACCGGTGTCATTACATGCACGCATTCAGGTATAATACGCCTGCAATGCTTTTTTAACGACGAGCGTATGAGCGACAACCGTTTCGATGTCATTGTGATCGGTGCAGGACACGCGGGGTGCGAGGCGTCGCTGGCGGCAGCCCGGATGGGCTGTCACACCGCCGTCATCACGCTGGACCCTACCCGCGTGGCACACATGCCCTGCAACTGCTCCATCGGAGGTCCTGCCAAAGGACACCTGGTGCGCGAGATCGACGCGCTTGGCGGGCAGATGGGCATCGCTACCGACCTCAACCTGACGCATATTCGCTTCGTCGGCACGGGCAAAGGCCCAGCCATCCAGACCCTGCGTGCACATGCCGATAAGCAGCTCTATCCCCGCTATATGCGCGCTGTGCTGGAGTCACAGCCCAATCTGGAACTGATACAGGGCGAGGCGATGGAGGTGGTAGCGCACCGCGGCGTCGTGCAAGGAGTCCGGCTCAAAGACGGACGCGAACTGCGGGCGAAGGCGGTCATCATCACTTCGGGCACGTTCCTGAACGGGCTCATCCACATCGGCGAAAAGCAGATACGCGCCGGACGCGCCGGCGAACCGCCTGCGGTGGGCTTGTCCGAGTCTCTGCGCCGATTGGGCTTCCGGTTAGGACGGTTCAAGACGGGCACGACCGCTCGCATCGCCAAGGAGAGCGTGGACTTCTCGCGTACGCAGGTCGTGCCATCCGATGCCGACGCACCTCCCTTCTCGTTCGTGCACGATCGGCTGAACCCGCCGCGCGAGCTGCTACCGTGCTGGCAAACGCGCACCACCGAGCAGACGCATCGCATCATCCGCGAGAACCTGCACCGTTCTGCGCTGTACGGCGGCAGGATTACAGGCATCGGTCCACGCTACTGCCCGTCCATCGAGGATAAAATCGTGCGCTTCCCCGACAAGGAGTCGCACCCCGTCTTCCTCGAGCAGGAGGGCTGGGATACCAACGAGCTCTACGTGCAGGGCATGAGCACCAGCCTGCCCGAAGAGGTGCAGCTGGCGTTCCTGCGCACGCTGCCCGGACTGGAAGAGGTGGTGATGATTCGCCCCGGCTACGCGGTGGAGTACGATATGGTGTACCCCGACCAGCTGAAACCCACCCTGATGACACATGCCATCGCCGGGCTGTTCCTTGCAGGGCAAATCAACGGCACGTCGGGCTACGAGGAGGCAGCGGCACAGGGGCTGGTAGCGGGCATCAACGCCGCCCTGTACGTGCAGGGACGCGAGCCGATGGTGCTGGAGCGACACACCGGCTATATCGGCGTGCTGATTGACGACCTCATCACCAAAGGGGTGCAGGACCCCTACCGGATGCTCACCGCGCGGGCGGAGTTTCGCCTCGCCCTGCGCCACGACAACGCCGACCTGCGCCTGACGCCCATCGGCAGGCGGGTGGGGCTGGTGGATGACCATCGATGGGCGCGTTTCGTCGCCAAACGCGAGGCGATAGAGCGCGAAACGCAACGGTTGCAGCAGACGGTGCTTACCGGCAAGCAGAACCCCCTGCTGCAAAAGCACGGTCTGGCACCGGTAGACGGTCCCACGAGCCTGTACGAGCTGCTGCGTCGCCCGGAGGTGACGTACGAAACCCTGCTACAGCTGGTTCCTGTGGACAAGCCTGTTGCGCGGGAGGTCGCGGAGCAGATAGAGCTTGCGGCGAAGTATGAGGGGTTCCTGCGTCGCCAGCAACAACAGGTGGCGGAACATCAGCGACTGGAAGGTTTGTTGATTCCGGAGGACACGGACTACGGCACGATACGCGGTCTCTCGCACGAGGGGCGGGAGAAGCTTTCGCGGGTGCGCCCGCGCAGTATTGGACAGGCGTCGCGCATCCCCGGCGTGCGCCCATCCGACATCGCCGCACTGTTAATCTACCTGAAGGGAAAGCGGCAGCCTTCGCTGACCATGAACCCTGCGCAGGCAGAGGGTTCGGCTTGTGAGGAGGAGGCTTTAGCGGCGCCGTAAAAAGGCACACCGCCCCGCAGGTAACGGGGCGGTGTGTTTGGGTAGGGCGGACGGGATGGGGTTACCGGGCAGTTAAGACGGTGGTGCCGTCTTCGGCACGCGAAATCTGCAAATCCAGCTTCTCCGCCAGTCTGGTTAACATCTCATCCAGCGCAACGCCGGTGGATTCCAGGTTCACACGTGTGAGCGGGTCGGTTTCACCTACCAGCACCAGAGGCACACCGTAAGCCCGCGCGATATGCGCCAGCGTTTCCTCGATGCTTCTCTGCTTCAATACCAGCACCGGTTTGCGCTGTTCCTGTGAAATCTCCGCAGGTAGCCATGCGCGCAGCACGTTGCTACCATCCCACACCACACGCACATCCAGCACCGTACCCTGTGGCACGGCGGGGAGCACCGCAGTGGTCTCCTGCGCTACGCTACCGCTCCAGACGGCTTGCGCACCCGCAACGACCTCCACACTGGTCGGATGAGATGCGTTCATCTTCAGCATCCAGCGCAGGTCGCCGTCATCGGTGAGGAACGGCTCGAAGCGCGTGGGTAAGGTGCTCACTGCCACAGGGCTAACCGGGCTGCCACCACCGGATACCACACTCAGCGCAATAGCGTTGCTCTGCGTATTGTATGACCATACCACCAGCGCCAGCAGCGCCAGCACCGCCGCAACCGCGAAGGCAAAGCGTGGACGCCACGCCAGCTCCCACCAGCGCGGGGCAGGCGCAGCGGGCACGCTGGCGTATACCTCCTGCATGATGCGGGAGTGCAAGGAGACGGGCGGTTCCACACGCTTCGCCTCAGCCATCATCTGCCACAGCTCCCGCACCCCTTCCAGCTCGGCGCGACAGGAGGCGCATTCCGCAGCGTGCTCGTCCATCTTCGCTGCCAGCGGAGGCGCGATGCTTCGCTCAATATATGCCGATATCAGTTCTCGAAAGTGTTCACAGCGCATGGTTTTTACACCACTCTCTCGCCCGAAGGCTCTTCGTTGGGTTTGACGCCATTATCTTCCAAAAAGTTCCCGCGAGGGTTCCAGAATCTCGCGCAGTGCCAGTCGGGCGCGGTTCAGTCGGCTCTTCACCGTGCCCACCGGTAGTTTCAGCATCTGGGCGATCTCTTCATAAGAGAGGTTTTCGAAGTGGTACAGCACGATGAGGATGCGGCGGTCGGGCGAAAGCTGCGCGATGGCGCGTTGTAGTACCTCCTCGCGCTCCTCCTGCTCCACCAGCTCCTGCGGTCCAGGGCTGGTATCCTCTATCTGGCGCGTCAGCGTATCACCGTCCAGCTCGAGCTGCTCTTCCAGGGAGACGTGCTGTCGCCCCTTCGACCGCTTGCGCATGTCCAGAAAGGTATTCACCACCACGCGATGCAGCCATGTGCCGAAGTTGGCGTCGCCGCGGAAGGTATGTAAGCCCTGAAAAGCGCGCACAAAGGCTTCCACCACCACGTCGCTGGCGTCGTCGTAGTTACCGGCGAGGCGGTAAGCCAGATTATACGCCTGCCTCTCATAGCGACGCACGAGCTCGTCAAAGGCTTCGCGGTCGCCGTTGCGACATCGTTCGATCAGCTGGCTGTCATCGGAAGGTGTCATGGTGCACCTCTTGTTATGCAGAGGAGAGCGCGTTTCGCAGTGCCTGCAGCTCCTCTTCGCTGAGCGGATGGGAGGGTTGCCCCTGTCGAATCGCTTTCGCGTACACGCGCACGTCCGAGCGACTGTAGACGCTGGTCAATATCATACCGTTCTGCTGGGCGTCCAGCATCGCCAGCGAGAAGCTCTGCTGTCCCCCAACGTCTTCAAATGCATCGTACCGCACCAGTCCTACGTGCTGTATACACAGAGGTATCTGCGCCTCCAGCGCGGAAACTCGCCGGTCTATTTGCCTCTGACGGGTATCCACCTCCTCCACGCGGGCAAGATGGTCCATCAACACTCTCTCCAGGCTCGCGCCTGTTGTGCCCGCGGTAAGCCTCTGCAGGCGCCTGCTTAAGGAGCGTGTCTTCACCAGCAACAACATCAGCACCAGCACCCACAACAGGTGCAAAGCCAAACACACCCCAAGCCAAATCTCCATGTTCTGCGCTATACTGTCCAGCACGCCTTGCCACAGGGACATGCGACCCGACCTCCTCTTGAATGCGCTGTCCTCAAAGAGTATACTCAAGACGGAACCATTATCACAAAGGGGGCTCCGCGATGCAGCCTGCTCCAACCGAACGACCCGAACAGACAGCGAAACAACGACGCTGGTTGAGACAAGCCGTAGCTTTATTTGTCTTTTTGATTATCGCCTTCCTCTATCACAGCTTCTTCACCCTTTCGGTGGTGAAAGGCAAATCGATGGAGCCTACCTTCCACGATGGGCAGGTGGTTCTGGTAGGCAAGGGAGGGCTGTTGTTCGGTCCGCTGAAACATGGCGACGTGGTGGTATTTACACGCGATGGGCAACTGCTGGTGAAGCGCGTAGTGGCTTTGCCCTACGAAACCGCACCCGATGGCACGCGTGTGCCCGCCAATCATATCTACGTGGTCGGTGATAACCTGGAGGTATCCGAGGACAGTCGTACATTCGGTCCCATTCCGTTGAACAGTGTCATCGGGAAGGTATTGTACTGAGCAAAGGAGGTTATCCTGAATGCTTCGGGGCTTACTGGCTTTCATCGGTATCTTCGTTCTCACCGCCGTTGTAGCGGCTCAGCCGCAAACGGTAAGCGCGATTCGTTTTCACGGCTCTCAGGCTGACGGCTCCACGATACTGTCGACAGAGGAACTGTTGTCGGTGATGCAGACGCAGGTAGGCAGCGCCTTCGACGAGGAACGGTTGCGTCAGGATGCCGAAGCCATTCAACATCTGTA
>BEHS01000261.1 GCA_002898895.1 bacterium HR16
GCCGCCCCAGCCCCCGACGCCGCCGTAGCCGCCGAGCCCACCGCCAGCCCAGCCGCTACCGCCCCAGCCGCCATAGCCGCCGTAGCCGCCGAGGCCACCGTAACCGCCATAGCCGCCCCAACCGCCGTAACCGCCATAACCACCGAAACCACCGCTATACGTCCAGCCGGTCTGGTTGAGCGCAACAGCGGTTCCGCCGAGCAGCTGGGCAACCGCCAGGGAGTCCAGGTGCTGTAGCACGATTTTCTCGGTGCGAACCTGGGGCTGTGGCTGCTCCTCTACCGAAGGTTCTGCAACGCCGGTTTCGGGCGTCTCTACCTTGGGCGTGATGATGTACACCCCGCCGTCCACGCGGTAAGTCAATGGCGGGTTAGCAGCGCGCAAAATGGTGCGCAGCGCCGTCTCAAAGGTGACGTCCTTCAGCGAGACGGTGATGTAACCACTAACCACCGACTCGTCCAGCGTGTAGTTGTAGCCGACGGAGCGGAACAACATCTTCAGAGCGTCGGCGATGCTGGCAGACTCCAGAGTCAAGGTGATGCGAGGCGGCTGTTGCCCGCCTTCCTGCTGACTGTACGCCGGGCTCACTGTGCCCAGAACAAGCACAAGCAACGCCAGAACCCACAGCCACTTCGTGCGCATTTGCCTCACCTCCTCTGTCGCGCGCGATAGAGGTTTCCACTTGTTAAGACGCGGATAGATGGCGATAGGTTACTTCCCTATCGTCTTCATTTTACCTCATGGTGTGTCTTTCCTGCTATGCAGAAACTCTGTCACCTCCTCCCACGTGGGAATTCCCGCCTGCCCACCGTAGTATCTCGCTTTGATGGCGGCGGTTGCAGAGGCAATACGGATGCGCTCCGGCAAAGACAATCCCCGTGCCAGCGCGGCAGCATACGCTCCGTGAAACACATCGCCGCAACCGGTGGTATCTACCACCTGCACCCGGTATGCCGGCTGGTGCACCGGTTCCTCTGTTCCCTCTCCCAAATACCAGCACCCCTCTGCACCGCAGGTGACCACCACTGTTTGCCGGGGATGCCTGCGAATGCGCTTTACAGCCTCTGCAACCGGCACACCAGGGGCAAACTGTTCTGCGAATTCGCGGGAGACTATCAGATGTGTGGTTAACTCTATCAGTTCCTCAAACCCTTCTCCGCCTGCGCGCTCGAAGTCGGCAACGACGGGTATACCCACCTCAGAGGCAATACGCGCCGCGCGCACCATCCCCGGCAACCCGTGATGGTCAGCGAAGAGCACCCGCGTGCTCCGAATGACTTCCGCCAGTGGTGCATCAGGAGCAGCGCCCGTCTTCGCCCCGCGCAGGAAGAAAATGTTGCGGGTGTGTGCCGTGGTGTCTACGATGATAAACGAGTGCACCGGCTGGGCGTCGTCTCGCCATACCACATGGGTGAGGTCAATCCCTTCTCGCCGAAAGGTGTCCGCGACGAACTGCGACAACTCATCGTGCCCCAGCATCCCCGCGTAGGCGCATTTCGCTCCTAACCGTGCGGCAGCGACCAGAGCGGTACCGGTCAGCCCGCCGGCTTGCCTCTCGCGGTGCAGCACGGGCGTCTTGGAATCAGGCGGCGGATAGTGTTCGACATAAAGCAGCTCGTCCACCGCCAGCACGCCCAGACCCAGCACATCAAACTTCCGCTCTTCTGCAGACATCTGGCAATCCTCCCCTACTGTTTTGCGCCGGACGCGAGGCACGCTCCTGCTACAGGAACACAGCTCGCCGATACAGAAATAGAATACCCGCCGCGACGATTGAAAATCGCGGACAACCGATAACGAATTTGCCGGGGCAGGTTCAGCGATCGACACACCACAACAGTCAGGGGAGAGCAGTAGCAATGTTGCATACGAGCATCTCTATCGCCGCGATTATCTTGATGGCTCTGTCGACCGGGTTCACACAGGCTCAGGTCGCCAGGATAGACGTCGATGCGGCTGCAGGGGGCACTCCCATTAGCCCTGTCCTGTGGGGCATCTTCTTCGAGGAGATTAACCATGCGGGCGACGGGGGAATCTACGCCGAGCTGGTGCGCAACCGCTCTTTTGAGGATGCCTCCATTCCGCAAGCGTGGGCACTCATCGGGGGCGATGTGAATAAGTCGCGCATTACGATAGACACATCTCGCCCGCTGAACACACGTAACACACGCAGCCTGCGCTGGGAGATAGATGAAGGCGCGCCGCCCGTGAGCGTGGCTAACGAGGGCTACTGGGGCATTGCAATAGAAAAGGGCAAACGATACCGGCTGTCCCTGTATTGCCGACGAGATGAGCGTTTTCGCGGCAACCTGACCGTCAGCCTGCAAGGGACAAACGGGCAGGTATATGCTCAGCATACCCTGCAAAACATCGGCACGCAATGGAAGCAGTTCTCGGCGGTACTGACCTCCAGCGCCACCGACCCCAGAGCGCGGCTGGTCATCACTGCCGCCTCGCCGGGAACCGTCTGGCTGGACATGGTTTCACTGATGCCGACAGACACATTCAAGGGGCGAGCGAACGGGTTGCGTAAAGACCTCGCGCAGATGCTGGCGGAGCTCAAGCCTTCCTTCCTGCGCTTTCCGGGCGGTTGCTTTGTGGAGGGCGACCGCATGAGGAATGCCCTGCGCTGGCGCGATACGCTGGGCGACATCGCCGAACGCCCCTCGCGCTGGTGCGTGTGGGACTATACTACCACGCAGGGACTGGGTTTGCACGAGTATCTGCAGATGTGCGAGGATCTGGGTGCGGAGCCGCTGCTGGTGGTCAACTGTGGGATGGCGTGCCAGTATCGTAATGGAGATACCGTGCCGCTGGACGCGCTGGACGAGTGGATTGAAGACGCACTGGCAGCCATTGAATACGCCGTCGGGTCGCCTGCCAGCAAGTGGGGCGCATTGCGGGCAAAGAACGGACACCCTAAGCCTTTCCCGTTGCGTTTTGTGGAGGTAGGCAATGAGAACTGGGGACCCGCCTATGAGGAGCGATATGCCCGCTTCTACGACGCTATCAAGGCGCGCTTTCCTCATATTCAGATTATCGCTAACTCGCCGGTGCGCAGTCGCCCGATGGATATTCTGGACGAGCACTATTACTCCAGCCCCGAATGGTTCATCTCGCAAGCCAGCCGTTACGACCGCTACAACCGCAGGGGACCAAAGATTTTTGTCGGTGAGTACGCGGTCACACAGGGTTGCGGTACGGGCAACCTGCGTGCGGCGATAGCCGAGGCTGCCTTTATGACGGGCATGGAGCGTAATGGAGACATCGTAGTGATGGCAGCGTACGCTCCACTGTTCGTAAACGTTAACGACCGTAAGTGGAACCCCGACCTGATCGGCTTCGACAGCTCGCGCTGCTACGGCACGCCCTCTTATTACGTGCAGAAGCTGTTCAGTGTTTACCGTGGCACACACGTGTTGCCACTGAAGGTGGATGCGCCTGCCGTGACAGTCACCGAAACGCGCGGGGCAGTCGGGCTGGGCACGTGGGCGACACAAGCGGAGTATCGGGATGTAAAGGTTACCCATAACGGGCAGACCCTGTTTGCCTCCGATTTTTCGCAAGGAGCTATCGGCTGGCGCGTAGTGCGCGGCGACTGGCAGGTAGTGGACGGCAGCTATCGTCAGAACAGCCCGGCTACCGACTGCCGTGCGGTCGTGGGCGATACCGCCTGGGCGGACTATACCCTGACCCTGCGGGCGCGCAAGCTGGGCGGCGCAGAGGGATTCCTGATTATGTTCCGCGTGCGCGACGATAACAACTGGTACTGGTGGAACCTCGGTGGATGGGGCAACTCCAAACACGCCGTAGAGAAGTGCGTTGGCGGCGGTAAGAGCATCGTGAGCAACGAGGTGCCCGGCAGCATTGAAACAGGGCGGTGGTACGACATCCGCATTGAGGTACAGGGTGCGCGCATCCGATGCTATCTGGATGATAAGCTGATACACGATTTCGAGGACAAATCGTTACCTGCTCTTTACGCCGTTGCCAGCCGGAACCACCGGACTCGCGAGGTGATTCTGAAGGTGGTTAACGTCTCCAACAGGGCGGTGGAGACAGAGATCCGCCTGCGGGGCGTGCGCTCGGTGCAGTCGTTGGGCAAAGTGGTAACTCTCACCAGCGATAGCCTCGATGACGAGAACTCGCTACAGAATCCCATGCGCGTTGCGCCGGTAGAGAGCAGGCTGAGTGGGGTTACTCCACAATTCCGATACATTTTCCCCAGGCATTCGTTGACGGTGATAGTGCTGAAGGAGAGGTAGGGAACCTCTCCCCCGTCCCCTCTCCTGCGAGGAGAGGGGAGCCTCGAGCCAAGCGCCCCCTTCCTTTGTGGGGAAGGGGGCAAGGGGGGACAGGTTCACACTCTCTTCCCTACCCACAGCACCGCGTTGTACAGGATACGGCGCACGATGGGGTGGAAATAGGTGGGCATGGTTTCGTGCCCCGGGCGGAAGTAGAACACGCGCCCGATGCCTTCGCCCTGCCCGACGCCACCGCCGGGTCCTGAGGTGAAGTTCGGGTCTATGCCTTTACCCACCGTCCAGCACAAGCCGGATGGGAAGGTCTCACCGCCCAGCGGGAAGTGGGACTGCAGTATCACCACCAGCGGCGGCGGCACGTCAAAGGGTGCACCGTACATCTCCTCACCGTTCAGCACAAAGTCTTCCACGCCTCTGGCAATCGGGTGCCAGGGCGCGCAGACGCGGATATGTTCGTCCTCCGGCGGTTCGTGCTCACGCCAGCCGCCCTTCAGGTGTCCGGTGCAGTTCAGCACTGCCCGGAACGGCTTGGAATAGTGCGCCGAGTGCAGAGCCACAAAGCCCATGCCTTCCTGCTGCACGCGCTCGGCGATGCGTGCTGCCAGTTCGTCTTTCACCTCGCCATGCCGGGCGTGCCCCCACCACAACAGCACATCGGTGTTCGCCAGCAGGTCGGCAGGGCAACCCTGCTCCGGTTCGTCCAGATTGGCGGTGCGCACATCCAGCACACCCTCTTCATCCAGTTGCTTTAAGCCTTCCGCTACCGCGCCGTTGATACTGTTCGGATATATCGCTTTGGGCGCGTGAGGCGGGTTCTCATCCCACACCAGAACACGTAGCTTGCTCATCTTCTCCTCCGTATAGATTTTTATCCCTCAGGCGTTTT
>BEHS01000262.1 GCA_002898895.1 bacterium HR16
TCATCAAGAGCAACGACGAGTACCTGGAGTTCATGCACCCGGGCGCGAACAAGGCGCGCACCTTGCAACGACTGGCGTATCAACTGGGCGTACCGCGCGAGCGCGTGCTGGCAATCGGCGACGGCAATAACGACATCCCCATGATGCGCTGGGCGGGCTACGCGGTGGCAATGGGCAACGCTAAACCCGCCGTGAAGGAGCTGGCGCACCGGATTGCTCCATCGATCGAGCAAAACGGTCTGGCGGTCGCGCTCGTCGATATATTCAAACTGGATGCAAAGGAGGTTTTCGACTCTTGACCTCACATCGTTCAGGATATTTAACCGTGCTGTTACTGCTTGCGTTCGCCCTCTCCGGCTGCGGGATGTTCCGCACCGATGCTAATCTCCCGCCTGCCGAATCGGGAAGTCTGGTGCTCACCATCGTCTGGACGGGCAACCGCGGCGACCCATCTGCGCCTCATGCAGTGCGAGCCATGCTCTATCGCTCGGACAAACTGATACAGGAGACGGTTCTGAGCCGTGCCGTCGGAGATTCCACAGCGTGGGCTGCTCAGTTAGAAACAGGAGTCTACCGGATACAGCTGAACGTCTACAACGATGAAAACGCTACAGGCACACCGGTCGCTGTCGGCGACATCACCGTGCAGATTGTGCAGGACACCCCGCAACGGCTGAACGTCGCTACCGGAGGCACGCCCGTTGCCCTCGCCATCCTGCCGAGCATTGCCAGCCTTACGCCCGGGCAGATACTGCCCCTGTCGGTGCTGGGGGTGGATGCGCAGGGGCGTTATCTGCTGCTGCCTGCGGGGGTGTCGGTTCGCTGGAGTGTGAGCGATGGCAGTGTGGTGAACCTCGGTTCGGACGGCGTTGCCCGCGCGCTGGCTCCGGGTAGCGCGACGGTGACCGCCAGTGTGGACACTCTGGGACTGCAAGCCAACGCCTCCGTCGGGGTGCAAACCGTCACCCGCGAATGGACGATACTGGTGTTTATGAACGCAGCCAACAATCTGGAGCCGGACAGTATAGACGATATGAACGAGATGGAGCAACTCGGCTCCACCGGCGACGTGAACATCGTGGTACAGTGGAAACGCATTGCAGGCTATGACTCAAGCAACGGCGACTGGAAGACCACCCGTCGCTACTATGTGACCAGAGACAGCGACCCCGAAACGGTCAATTCCAACCTGCTGGTGGACATGGGCACCGGGGTGGACATGGGCAGTCCCAACACCCTGCGCGATTTTCTGCAGTGGGGCGTGCGCAGTTTCCCTGCACGCAAGTATATGGTGGTGCTGTGGAATCACGGCGCGGGCTGGCGGGCGTTTCGCGACAGGCTGAACCTCTTTGCGCGCGGTGTTTCCTATGACGACAACACCGGCAACCACATTCGTATCTGGGAGTTGCCGCTTGCGCTGAGCGTGGGGGTCAAATGGGACATCATCGCCTTTGACGCCTCGCTGATGCAGATGCTCGAGGTGGCTTACGAGATACGCAATCTGGGCGATTATATTGTAGGGTCCGAGGAAAGCCCTCCGGCGGCGGGGTACCCCTATCATCGTATTCTGGCTCCGGTCGTTTCCAACCCGGGCATCTCGGCGCGCGACCTTGCCGCCCAGATTGTGACGCAGACTATTAACTACTACAACCCCGACAGCACCGACAACATCACACAATCCGCGCTGGACGCCTCGCAGATAGAGAACGTGGCGCAGAAGGTGGATGTACTGGCGCAGGTACTGCTCACCGTCGCTCCGGGAAATGGGTCTGCGGTCGCCGCCGCGCGGGATAACGCCCAGGCGTACGGAGAATACACCTACAAAGACCTGTGGGACTACACCGAGCAGTTGCGGGCGAGGTTGCCCGGCTCGCAGTCGCTAACCGACGCCATCGACGGTGTGCAAACCGCTCTCTCGCAAGCGGTGGTCGCCGAGGCGCACAGCAACCGTCGGGTAAACCGCTCGCACGGGTTGTCTATCTACGTGCCGACGCCCAGTAGCTTCGAAACGCGCTACGGACTGCTGGCGTTCGCACGGGCGACGCACTGGGACGAGTGGCTACAAAGCCAGCCATAGGAGCGTTCTATGCATACCGAACTCATCACGCTGGAAGGACACATCATCGACTCGCTCACGCTGTCGAAGGTGCTGGACATCCTTGTGGCGTCGGGCGTGGACTACGAGATACGCTCCTTCCGTATCGGCAAGTCGCATGATGAGACCAGCCACGCGGAGATACTGGTCATCGCGCCCGACGAGCAGAGCCTTCAGCGCGCCTTGCATGAGGTCCAGCAGCACGGCGCGGTTATCTCACAAGAGGACGCGACACTGCAACCCGCCCCGCAGGACGGCGTGTTCCCTGAAGGCTTCTACTCCACCACCAATCTGGAAACCTTCGTGCGCATCGAAGGCACGTGGATACCCGTTGAGCGTATCGAGATGGACTGCGGTATCCGCGTCACGCGCACCGAATCGGGGTGGCGGGCGGAGTGTGTTCCCCTGCACTGGGCGCGAAAGGGCGACCTGTTTGTGGTGGGTAGTGCGGGCGTTCGGGTGACGCCCCTGCCCCGCCGTGAGGCGGAGAGCGTGTTCCACTTCATGGGCAGTGAGGTCTCCATCGAGAAGCCCAAGACGCGCATCGTGCAGGCAGTAGCGCGCGCCGTACGCGAGACCAAACTCAAAGGGCAGAAGGTGCTGTTCGTGGGCGGACCGGCTATTGTGCATACCGGAGCCGCACCCTATTTAGAGCGGATGATTCGCGCAGGGTGGATAGACGTGTTGTTTGCAGGCAACGCCCTCGCCACACACGATATCGAGCGCGCGCTGTACGGCACTTCGCTGGGCGTTGCGCTGGAGACGGGCGTACCCGAGACGCACGGACACGAACACCACCTGCGGGCGATCAACACCATTCGCGCGGCAGGCGGTATCCGCCAGGCGGTGGAAAAAGGTATCCTGAAGAGCGGTATCATGCACGCCTGCGTGGTGGCGGGAGTCAAGGTGGTGCTGGCGGGTAGCATCCGCGACGACGGTCCCCTGCCCGACGTCATCACCGACACCGTGCAGGCACAGGATGCTATGCGCGAAGCCATTCAGGGAGTCGGTCTTGCGCTCATGGTGGCAACCACCCTGCACTCCATCGCTACGGGCAACCTGCTTCCTGCATCGGTCACCACCTTCTGCATCGACGCCAATGCGGATACGGTTATCAAGCTGACCGACCGCGGCTCACATCAGGCGTTTGGCATCGTCACCGACTGCGCCTTCTTCCTGAAGGAGCTGGCAACGCAGCTGTGCGGAGAGGCATGAGCCATGACGCGCGTGCTGATGTGCCCACCCGACCACTACGACCTGCGTTACGAGATTAACGCCTGGATGCATCTGGAGAACCGCCCCCACCTGCCCCTCGCCGCCCGTCAGTGGCGAATGCTTTACGAACAGGTGCAACGGCTGGCTCAGGTGGAGCTGGTCTCCCCAGCCCCGGAGTGCCCCGATATGGTCTTCACCGCCAACGCGGGCTTGATGGTGGGCGAGAAAGCTGTGCTGTTGAGCCGTTTCCGCCACCCCGAGCGCCAGCCCGAAGAGCCGCACTTCCGTCGCTGGTTTGAGGAGCATGGTTACACCGTCTACACAGTGCCGGAGGACTGTCCCTTCGAAGGAGAAGGCGACATCCTGTGGGCGGGCGAGCGATACGTGGCAGGCTACCGCAAACGCACGGAGATATGCGCCCATCGTGTTGCGGCAGAGTATCTGGGGCGTGAGGTGCTCTCGCTGGAGCTGGTGGATGACCGCTGGTACCATCTGGACACCGCGCTGTTCGTGCTGAATGAGCGCACGGTGGTGTACTACCCCGGCGCATTTGACCCCTACGCCCGTCGTGTGATCGAGGAGCACTTCCACACGCTGTACGTGATAGAGGAAGAGGCGATGCGCTTCGCCTGCAACAGTGTGGTTATCGGGAACACGGTGCTGATGCCGGAAGGTTGCCCACTGGTGACCGGCTTGCTGGAGCGCAAAGGCTACGAGGTCATCCCCATCCCGATGAGCGAGTTCATCAAAAGCGGCGGGGCGTGTAAGTGCTTGGTGATGTTTCTGGAGCGGTAGACTGTTAGGTTGTCAAACCTCAATCTTTAGATATGCATGTTCTTGACAAATGAATGTTTCAATCTGTCTTGTCATGCTGAGCGTCAGCGAAGCATCTCATTGTGGCGATAACACGAGATTCTTCGCTCCGCTCAGAATGACAATCGTTACGTGTCATGCTGAACGAAGTGAAGCATCTCTGCGCTTCCTCGCTCCGCTCAAAATGACAGACAGGCGAAACCGCTTTGCCAATGTGTAAAGAATCATCTGTGGTCAAGCAATAGTGGAGTGACCCCCCAGCAGATCTTGCCTTCCCCGTTGCTCGAAAGTCTTGACGAGTTGCGCATAATTTACTATAATTAGTTACGCTAAGGGTATTACTGAACTCCAGTACAATCCAGAGAGTGAGCACCGGAAGGCTCTTTGGGTAACTGTCGCGACGAGTTCAGAACGTTGGCGTGCGCGTCTACCCTCTGCGCTCCTCAAGACCGTTCCCCAATCAGCCTTCCATCGATACTCACACAAAGAGGAGGTGTATAACCATGCTAAAACACAGGGGTTGTGGGACACGTGGAGCGTGTGCAGGACGTCGCGCTTGCGTGCCGGTTGTTCTGGTGACGCTGGGCATGTTGCTTGGCGTTATCACCCCGTTGCACGCGCAATCGCTCACATGGCTTGGTACGCTCGGTGGTAATTATAGCTGGGCGTATGGCGTTTCTGCCGACGGCTCGGTGGTGGTCGGAGCGTCATACAACGTCAGCGGTTATGTTCGCGCCTTTCGCTGGACACAGTCTGGCGGGATGCAAGACCTCGGCACGCTCGGTGGCAATTCTAGCTGGGCGCATGGTGTTTCTACCGACGGCGCGGTCGTTGTCGGATGGGCGCAAAACGCCAGCTATAATTATCGCGCCTTTCGCTGGACACAGTCTGGCGGGATGCAAGACCTCGGCACGCTCGGTGGCAATAATTGCTTTGCGTATGGTGTCTCTACCGACGGCGCGGTCGTTGTCGGAACGGCATCCGCATCCACTCCCCCCTATTTTTCTCAC
>BEHS01000263.1 GCA_002898895.1 bacterium HR16
ACAACCAGCCCTTCTCCTACGCACGAGGCATTCTGCTGTACGAGCTGGCATACGATAACTTCGCGAACGCGCATTCGGTCATCGGCTCGATGGAAGACCTCGACGCGGCCACGCTGGAGGACGTGCAACGCTTCTTCCGCACCTACTACGCCCCCAATAACGCCGTGCTGGCAATCGCGGGCGACTTCGACAGCGAGCAGGCTCTGGATTGGGTGCGCAAACACTTCGGCGACATCCCTCCGCAGGAACCTCCCCAGCCCGTCGATGTGAGCGAGCCGGAGCGCACAAGCGAAAAACGTGCTACCTACACCGACAAACTGGCAAACCTGCCCGCGATAGCGATGGCATGGAAGGTTCCGCCCCGTCACTCCCCCGAGCGATACGCGCTCGCCCTGCTGGACCGCATCCTGTTCAGCGGAGAAAGCGCGCGCCTGTACCAGCGACTGGTGAAGCGTGAGAAGAGCGCACTGGGTGTTTCCGGTGGGCTGGAAGACCGACGCGGACCGGGGCTGTTCACCACTTTTGTGGTCTTCAAGCCCGACAGACACTTCCAGCAGATTGAGCATAGCGTCACTGCCGAAATCGAAGAAGTACAGCAAAAGGGTGTTACGCCGCGCGAGCTGCAGCGTGCGAAGAACCAGCTGCGCGCAGAACGCTACCGAGGCGTATGGGGCGGACTGTACGGCTTGCAAACCCCGCTTGGACGGGCAATGGAGCTGGCATACCACACGCTCTTCGACGGCGACCCCGCCCTGATTAACACCGAACTGCAGCGTTATCTGGAGGTCACCTCTGAAGAGGTACAGGAGGTGGCTCAGCGGTTTCTGAGACGAAACAACTGCACCGTTTTGCATATTCTGCCCGGCGCGACCGGGGTAGAGCAGTAGAGGAGGACGAAGTGAGTAGAGCAGACGTTATCACCACTCCCCCACCGCCGTCGGCGTTGCGCCCGCTGGTGCTGCCCAAACGCGAGGAGTTTACCACTGCCGACGGCTTGCGCGTGATTCTGGTGGAGGACAGGCGCGTTCCCTTTGTGACTTTGCGTCTGGTAGTGCGTGCGGGTAGCGTGCACGACCCCGCTAACCTGCCTGGACTGGCTGCACTCACCGCCCACTGCCTGACTCAGGGGACACAGAAGCGCAGGAGCTTCCAGTTCGCGCGGGCAGTAGAGGAACTGGGCGCCACACTGGAAGCACACGCCAACCGCGACTACAGCACCGTCTCCGCCACCGTGCTGGCGGAAAACCTGACACCACTGCTGAAGCTGATGGCGGAGACGGTCATGCAACCCGCTTTCGCGCCTGACGAGGTGGAGCTGGCAAAAGAGAATACCATCCAGACCCTGCGCTACCAGCGCACACAGCCCACATTCCTCGCCCGCGAACGCTACGCGCAGGTGCTTTTCGGCAACCATCCTTACTCGCGCATCGCTCCCACAGAGGAATCGGTGAACGCCATGACGCCCGATACCCTGCGCCAGTTTCATGCCAGCAACTACACTCCCGATAACAGCCTGCTGGTGGTGGTCGGCGCGGTAGAGGCAGAGCAGCTGCGGAAGTCTCTGGATAGGGTGTTCGCAGGATGGCAACCGCGAGGCGTTACCCATGAATCGCATGAGCAACCCCCATCGCGCGAGCGACGCACCGTGCATCTCGTAGACCGTCCCGGCTCGGTACAGGTGAACCTGTTGATAGGACACCTCGCCCCCCGTCCCAACGACCCTGATTTCCTGGCTCTGGAGGTAACCAATACCGCTCTTGGGGGGCGCGCCGGTTCGCGTCTATTCATGAACGTGCGCGAGCAGAAAGGCTTCGCGTACGATGTCGGCTCTCACCTCTCCGAGCATCGTGAGGCGAGCAGCTTCTCCATGTCTGCACAGGTGCGCCCCGAGGTGGTGGGCGAGGCGGTAGAGGAGATGCTCAAAGAGGTGGAAGTGCTTCGGCATAAGGGTATCACCGAAAGCGAGCTGGACAGCACGAAAAACTACCTGAACGGCACATTCTCCATCCGCCTCAGCACGCAGGGCGGTATCGCAGGCGAGATTGTGGCCATCGAAATGCTGGAGCTGCCCAGAGATAGTATAGAGACCTACCGCGAGCGCGTGCAGTCCATCACGCTGGAGAGGATTCGCCAGGTGGTACAACGTCACCTCTTCCCCGACCGAATGGCTATCGTCGCCGTCGGCGAGGCGGAGCGCATTCAACCCCTGCTGGAACCGTTCGGCGAGGTAGAGGTGCGCCCGGCAATGATGTAGGGGCAACCGCAAAGGGTTGCCCCCAGAACTACCCGCGCAACCTGCCTGCAAACAGTTCACCCAGTCGTCTTAACGCAGGCGATACGTCGTCGGGCGCGATACGCACGTCCAGTAAGGTAAATCTATCGGCGTGGCGCGATGCCTGCAGTGCGTGGCGCATTTGCTGCGCGGTTTCCACCACGACACCGCAGCCACCCAGCGCGCAGGCGAACTGCGCGTAGTCGATGTCTGCGATGTTCACGAACTCCGCGTTCTCGTGCCCCATCGCGCGCAGAGAGCCGTACACCCCGTTGTGGATAACGATGACCACGGGCTTCAAACCGAGCTTCCGAGCGGTGACAATCTCCATGCCCGTCATCTGGAACGCTCCGTCACCCACCAGCGCAACTGCTCGCCGACGCGGGTCCGCCAGCTGTGCGCCAACAACGCCCGGCACACCAAACCCCATAGAGGTATAGTAGGCAGGACACAGGAAGGAGGTGCCCTCACGGGTCTGGATGTCGTCGGAGGCGAAGAGGGCATCACCCACATCGGTAACGAGCAGGGTATTCTCGTCGATAAACTGGTTCAGCTCGTAAAGCAGTCCGCTCATGGTTATCCTGCCCTCATCTGGACCGACGCGCGGGCGCATCGGCTCGATGGTGCCTGGGTCAAAGCGAGGCAGGTCGTTGCGTGCTACCAGTTCGCGGATGAAGTGCTCGAACAGCACATTGGTGTATTCATGATGGCGAATGACGATGCGCTCGGAGGTGGCATACACAGTGCGCGAGGGGTCCAGGTGCGCAGTGAATAACCCCAGGTTGATGTCGGTCATAAATACGCCCAGCATCAGCAGGCAGTCCGATTGCTCCACGATGTCGCGTACGCGAGGGTCGCCCGCTTCGCCATTGTATATCCCGACGTACTGCGGATGCCCCTCGGGGAACGCCGATTTGCCCAGCATGGTGGAGCAGACAGGCACGCCCAGCCGCGTAGCGAGCTCGATCACCTCCTCTTGCAGACCAAAGCGATGCACCTCCACGTCGGCGAGAATCACCGGGCGGGTGGCTTCGCGTAACATCTCCACCGTTTCCGCTACTGCCTCCAGCAGCGCGCCCCGGTCGGTGCGCTTAACGGGCGGCGGGGGATGTTCCAGCTCCTGGATGTCGGCGTACACCATGTCGCGGGGTATCTCCAGGTACACAGGACGCTTGAAAGTGAGTGCGTAGTCCAGCGCGCGGTGGATTTCGAGGTCGGCAGTGAGCGGGTTGTCCAGAATGGTGGCGTAGACGGTGACCTCTTCGTAAATGCGCTTCTGGGTTTCGAAGGTCTTCACCTTGTGGTGCAGCAAATCGTGTTCCTGCCTCTCGCGCACGCCGGGAGCACCGCTAATCACCACCATAGGCGATTTTTCAGCGTACGCCCCCGCCACTGCGTTCACCATGTTCAGCCCACCGACGCTGTAGGTGACCACCGCCAGTCCGAGCCCCCGAATGCGCGAGTAAGCATCGGCGGCAAAGCCCGCACAGGGTTCATGCGTCATCACTACAGGCTGGATAGGGCTATCGGCGAGGGCATCGTAGAGGGTGAGGGCAAAATCGCCGGGAATGCCAAAAGCGTGCTCTACCCCGCGTGCATAGAGCATCTCAAAGATGTGCGGAGCCAGCTGCGGCATGACATTGCGCCTCCTTTGGCGTAATATGCTATGCTAAGCTTACTGCACGACGCCAGGCAAGTCAAGCTCACTTCCACTCCAGCACAGTGGTGGACTCGATATGCCCCTCCAGCCACTCGCGCTCAAACCACGTCGGCTTCAAACGGCTCTTGCTGAACAGCTTCTCCGCCTGGTCGGTGTAGTGCGGTGAGGTCGGATGGTCGCTTTGACCGTAAGGGTTTGCGCTGTAGGATTCCACTGCCCCCTTGCGGAACAGCACCACCTGCGTCCAGTTCTGACCGGTGACGCCGTAGAAAATATTATCCGCTTCCATCCGCGAGCCAACAGCACGCAGTGTCTGCCCACCGCCCGTTTCACCGCCGGAGATGGGCCATGATTTACCGCCGCGACGCACACGGTGTATCTCGCCCCAGGGCACCTCCAGACGCCCGTAGCGCTTCTGCATCTCCTCCACCGCCGACGCCAGCGCTTTCAACAACGCCTCTGCCTGCTCTGCGCTAAGCGGTTTACGAGCGCGTACCGCTTCGGGGTCTATCGGTGGTGAGAACCGCTTGATGGCTTCTCGCCAGAAGCGGAACAGGCTCGCGCCTGCGCTATCGGCGTTCATGAAGCCATCCCATTGTCTTAACAGGCGGATAGCGGGCTGTAACCTCGCCACCGTCTCCTTATCCGCGCTCTGCTCCGCCGCCTGCGCCAGAGCCTCCTTCCACTGCTCTGCCATATCGGCATGGGTATCCAGCGCAATGGCTATCGCTTGCCTTAGCGTCATGCGCGGGGTGTTCTCCAGCAGCTCCACCGCCCGCCTGCCGCGCGAGTTGTTTTCGTTCGGACGCGCCCCGTAAATATATTCAGGATACTTGTCCGCCGTCAGAGGAGAGTTTACCAGCATGTTGTCGGGACCGATATTGCAGTTCTGCATGTAGCCGCGCGACGGGTTCAGCAACTGCACCAGGTCCTTCATCGGGTGGATGCCCAGCCATTCGGTGGCGCGGGTATTGCCCGGCACAGGTTTGCTGAAATCGTACCCCTTCGGGCGGATGGGCACACGACCGGTACGCACGTAGAAGATATTGCCCTCCACGTCGGCGTACATGATGTTTTGCTCCA
>BEHS01000264.1 GCA_002898895.1 bacterium HR16
CGAGCTGGTAGCAAACGGAGCGATGGAGCAAGCCGTCCAGGGGGCAGGACCGGATATTCTGAGCGTGTGAGGAGGACCCCCAATGTATCGCATCGGCGAAGAGGAAGTGGAAGAGGTCAGGAAGGTACTCCTGAGCGGACACCTGTTCCGTGTGGGTGAGGGAGTAGAGGGACACCTGCACGAGGTAGACCGGTTTGAGCGCGAGTGGGCGCAGCTTATCGGCACGGAGTATGCCCTGTGTATGGCTGGAGGAGGCACCGCCGCGCTGATTTGCGGGCTGGTGGGCATGGGCATCGGACCGGGCGATGAGGTGATAGTTCCCGGCTACACGTGGATGGCAACCGCCACCAGCGTGCTGGCGGTAGGAGCGATACCGGTCATTGCGGAGGTGGACGAAACGCTTGCGCTGGACCCGGAGGATGTGCGCCGTAAAATCACGCCAAACACGCGAGCGATCATTCCGGTACACATGGTGGGACGCCCCGCGAACATGCAGGCGTTGCTGGAGATTGCACGCGAGCACGGCTTGATGGTGCTGGAGGACTGTTGTCAGGCGGATGGAGGCAGCTATCGGGGCAAACGGCTGGGCAGCTGGGGCGACGCGGGCGCGTTCAGCTTCAACTACTTCAAGATTATCTCCTGCGGCGAGGGCGGGGCGTTGACCACGAGCGACCGGACGCTGTACGAGCGCGCCTTGGTGTTCCACGACGGCGGTGCGGCGTTCCGACCTTATGCCAAAGAGCTGGGTATTCCTGTTTTCGTGGGCATCCAGCTGCGGGCGGACGAGGTTATGGGCGCGATATTGCGTGTGCAGTTACGCCGACTGGACGGCATCCTCAGCGACCTGCGCCGCATCCGCAAACGGTTCGAACAGGAGCTAAGCGATGCGGGTCTGCGCATTGCGCCCAGCAACGACCCCGAAGGCGACTGCGGTGTGGTAGTGGCTTTTCAGTTTGACTCGGAGGCGCAGGCGCGTGCCTTTGCAGGAGAGACCGGCGGCTGGCTGCCCATCGACAGCGGCAAGCACGTCTACTCGAACTGGGAACCTCTGCTGCAAAAGCGCATCATGCATCATCCCGATATGAACCCCTTTAACCACCCGCGCAACCAGGGGTTGCGCACCGATTACACGCCCGACATGTGCCCTCGCACACTGGACATCCTGCAGCGCACGGTGTTCCTCTCCCTGCATCCCGACTGGAGCGAGGAAGAGGTCTCGCGACGCATCGAGGTGTGCCGAAAAGCGGTGAAGGAGGCAGTAGCGGTGTGACTACGGCGACGTGGTGGGCGCTGGCGTTCATCGCCGCGTGTGTGGTATTGATAGTGTGGGTACGGGTAAAATATCCTTTGCCTGACCCCGCGAGGGCGCGCCGGCCTGCGCGTCGTCGCACCTCGTCTCGCCGCCAACGACCTGCGAAAGGCTCTTCTAAAACACGGACGCGTTAAACGCAAGGGCAACCCAACTGGTGGCAAAGTCAGTTTATCTATGTTATACTGTAAAGTGAGTGGCTTGAGTAGCAAGGAGGAGCCTATGGGCTATACAAACTTTGACCAGATTCTCGAAGACGCTGCACGGCTAAAGCGCAATAAGGTGGCTGTAGCCTGTGCACATGAGCAGTCGGTAATGGAGGCGTTGCGTCTGGCACAGAATGCCAATCTGGCGCAGCCTCTTTTTATAGGTGACGCCGAACGTATCTACGCTATCGCCCACGACCTGGAATACGCCATCACGCCCGATATGGTGCTGGATGAGCCGGACGACATCGCCGCGGCGCGGCGGGCGGTGCAGATGGTGCGGGAAGGCGAGTGCGACGTGCTGATGAAGGGACAAATCCACACCGCAGACCTGCTCCGTGCCATCCTGGACCGCGAAGCGGGCTTACGCACCGGTCGCATCATGAGCCATGTGTTCATTCTGGAGCTGAAAGACCGCTTGCTGATGGTCACCGACGGCGCCATGAACATCAAGCCCGACCTGATGCAGAAGGCGCAGATTATCTGCAATGCGGTGTTCGTAGCTCAGGGGCTGGGCATTCGCAAACCGAAGGTAGCGGTGCTGGCGGCAGTGGAAACGGTCAACCCCGACGTGCCTTCTACCATCGACGCTGCTATCCTCTCCAAGATGGCGGAACGAAACCAGATACCGGATTGTATCGTGGACGGTCCCTTCCAGATGGACAATATCCTGTCCGAGGAAGCTGCGCGGATGAAGAGGCTGAACAGCCCGGTGGCAGGCAATGCGGACATCGTGCTGGTACCGGATATCGAGACGGGTAACGCTGTGGTCAAGATGTTCGCGCACGGCAATAGCGGACGGCTCGCCGGCATTCTGGTGGGTGCATCCGCGCCGGTGGTGTTAACCAGCCGCGCCGACTCGGCGGAGTCCAAGATGCTGTCGATTGCGGTTGCCGCTATTCTGGCGAATCCGCCGCGTAGAGCACGGATCAGGTTGGGCACGGTGTCGGTGTAGCCATCTCACACGTTGCGGTAACCTCTCCCCCGTCCCCTCTCCTTTTGCAGGAGAGGGGAGCTTCGATTCGAACGCCTCTTGGGAGGAGGGGGTTTGCGGCTAAATCCGTTCCCTGTCAAACGAAGCCAGCCTGCGCTGGCTATGGAACCCTGTGGAGGGCGAGGCTCCTGCCGAGCCGATGTGCACCCGGCAGGAGCCTCTATGAAGCTAGTGATGCTCGCTACTACCGTATGTCTTGCTCGTGTACCAATAATTTTGCAACCACGGTCAGTCGGTGCGCATTAGCCACAGCGCCACTGATAATCCAGAAAGCCACTGCTGCTGTCCAGAATAACAGTATTGTCCAGCTTGGTTGGCAAGGCGCTGCTAGCCTTTGCAGAAAACCTGGCAGGAGCTTTGCTGCGAATAGTGCAGCAAACCAATAGGCAGATTGGGAAGCCCAGAGCAACTTCGGAAGACCAGCAAACCGTTCCTCCGCTGCTCCCATCCCTTCAAATACCCAGTATAGAAAGCAGACAACAAATGCTGCCTCCATCGATGCTTTGAGAAATTGAGCATGTGCCTCGAAACCCCCATACTGGGTGTAACTGAGAATGGCAACACCTGCCAGTACGATCAGGCTTACTGTAACCAGCCTCACTGTTCCGCTCATGGTGCACTCACTCCTTTGTAGGCAGCGCAGGCGTGGCAACAGGTATTACTTTCTTCAATGGGTAGAGCTGCTTGCAAAGCCTTCCCAACAAGAACGCTCCCCCTCCGCAGATGATGCCCCAGTGAGGTCCTGCTAATCCGCAAAGACACCCGATGCAACCGGGCGACGAATAGGGTGAGTTCTGCAAGGCATAACAGATGGTGCATGCAATCCTGTTTGGTATGCTATGAGCGAACTCTGCGCACTCGCTCCACCCGTCAATCAGGTCGCCAATCATGTCTATACACATGGCAAAGCACGCGCCGCGAATAAAGCCTCTCCAGAATGGAGGAAGTTTTATCCGCCAGGGGAGGCGGGGTAATCGCCATCCTTCGCGTGTTAGGATGTGCCCTTTGTGGTGATAAACACGCCACCGCCGATGTAGTGCATATCTTCGGCTTCGTAACGTTCTATATCCCACCTCCACGGCGTCTCGGCGCTGCCCTGCTCATACCGCTTCACCCCAAACACGTCATACAGGTTGTTGCTGACCACGCTGGCAGAACCGTTCGTAATCACCCCCGCCGTGCCCAAAGGGTCAAAGTGATGCCATTCGTTATTTCGGCGTACGAGCGAGATGCCCTGCAAATACAGGGCAGTGGTCGTCCAGCTACCACCTTCCAGAGGCTTCTGCTGTTCCACCAGGTCACCCGCTCCGCAGGCAACACCGCAGGGATACCGCGTCCAGACCCCATTGATGTAGTCCTTCCGCCAGCGGCGACCGCCGTCAAAGCCGTAGGCGTACTCGTACGCCAACTGCACGTTGCCCCCGCCGTAATCCCGGCGAATGCGAATCAGCCTGCCCTCCTCGTCATACTCTAACAACCGAGTGTAGCTCGGTCCGGGAAAACTGGCTAACGTGCCGTCCGCGTTCCACACATACGTCTCGGTGGTGTTGGTGGCAGCGTCTACCACCTGTATCAGCCTGCCCGCACCGTCATACGTGTATGTGCCACGATGCGTCTCTACCCCGTTCTCCACACGACGCGCATAGGTGCGGTTGCCGGAAGCATCATACTGATACTCCCCCAGATAGGGACGGTTCACCGTGCGCTCCTCACGCAGCAACCTGCCTGCACCGTCATACTGATACGTGGTCACCGCGCTGGAAGGGCTCTCGTCGATGCGAGTCACCCTGCCCGACGCATCATACGTCACCGCGTAGCCGATGATGAGCGCACTCGTGGAGTTCACCCGATGCTGAACCCCCGTCACCCGTCCCGCGCTGTCGTAGGTGTAATCCACCCGCGTGTTGTTGGAGTAGACCTCACGCACCACCGCGCTGTTCACGTTGTAGGTGTTTTGCACACTGCTGGACGGGTCCCAGACCTTAATCAACCTGCCTGCACCGTCATACTGATACTGTATCAGCCTGCCCGTCACGTCCGTCTGGCTGGTGATGCGACCCGCAGCATCATACGTGGCAGTCGTTGTGCCAGCAGGAGAGGTCTGCTGTGTCCGCCTGCCCCAACTGTCGTAACTGAAGGTGCGCGTGCCCGTGCCGTCTACCGACTGCACCAGCCTGCCCTCCGCATCATACTGCAACGACACGTCCGCACTCTGCGGGTAATCTATCCCCACCAGCCTGCCCCAGGCGTCGTAACTGTAGGTGGTTACCCTGCCCAAGGCGTCTGTGCGCTGGGTCACCCGACAGCACTGGTAGGTGTAACTCGTGGTGTTGCCCAGAGGGTCACGAACCTGCGTCAGGTTGCCCGTGCTGTCATACGTGAACTGTGTCTGCCTGCACATCGGGTCGGTCACGGCGGTCACCAAACCCGAACCGTTCACCGTATACACCGTGCTGTTGCCCAGCGGGTCGGTCACCTGCGTCA
>BEHS01000265.1 GCA_002898895.1 bacterium HR16
TTCCGATCTCCCCTGAAGGCTGCGATACCTTTAACCCTCAGTTTCAACAACAGAGCCTTCTGCCACAGGCGATAAAAGGTCATGTCTCCTGTACTTCTTGCTCTATCAGCTAATCGTACTGCGTCCTCTAACGAAATGATCGACGAGGCGAAGCGGGCAACATCACGAGCGAACCGTTGCAGGTCACGCTCGCTAAAGCGGTTATGATGATAGCATATCGTCCACACCCCAAACGGCATCGCGCGAAACTGCCACATCTGCTGAGGTATCCATGTCACCTCCAGCCAGCGTACCGGCTTTAAGAAGAACCCATCGCTGATTACCTCGATGCCGTTGCTTCGCAAGGCGATGAGGGTGTTCCTGTCGAAACTGTGCGCCGGCGCTACAAACACCCGCGGACGAATACCCTGCTGGTGGAAAATCGCCAGCGCTTTTGCTATTTTTTCACGCTGTCGTTCCAGCGGTAGCCCTGCGAACTCACTGCGAGCATTCACGCCCAGCAATCCGGCATCTTCGGTTTCGTACAGGTGCTGATAGCCATGAACACCTATCGTCCAACCCCGGTTATACTTCTCGCGCAACCACTCCCAGAAGTCCGGGCGCGGCGGCTCTACCTGTAACTTCGAATCCTTGTTATCAGGCACAACTGCCAGAATCGGCCGCACCTTATGGGCGCATAACGTCTGCTCTACCTGCTGCCAGATGCTCCAGCTCATGGTAGGGCATATATCATCGAAGCGCACCAGATAGCGTGCCGGCATGTTACTCCTCCGCTCTCTGCACGAAGATGCGGTCGATATGCGGGCCGGGATACTCTACCACCATCTGCTTGATAGGATACCTGAGGAAAAGCATCGGAATACGTCCCCTGGGGGGATGCGGATGCCCAATTTTGATACGCAGTGCGGCATTCAACCATGTTCGGAAGCGTGCATGGGGAGAAAGCTTATCCCGTCCAAAGCTGGAGTTGTTCGTTTCTATATAGGCGTATCCCCCCGGGCGCACAAGCTGATAGATGATATCTACAAAAGAGGCGTCGTTCCAGCTGTAGCAGAAGCAAATTCGATTAAACACGAAGTCAAACTGTTTGCGTAATATCTGCATCGCCTCATCCATATAGCCCAGTACAAAAGTAACCTCTACTCCCGCCTCCTTAGCCTTTTCCTGAGCAATCCGCAGGTAATTACGGCTCACATCCAGCCATGTTACCGAAGCGCCTCGTTTCGTGAAGGCAACGGAGTACTGCCCCGGCCCCCCTCCAAGGTCCAGCACCTCTTTTCCCTCGAAACCGCCTATTCGACGTGCCAGAGCATCCAGCCAGGCTTCATCTACCTGCCGCCACACCGCTTCGACATATTGCTGGGCGTAATCGGCTGGTACGGGGTCCCAACCACGCTCCGGGCGGTATATGCGCGCATGTATCTTATTGATCACGACGGTTCCTCCGCGCAAAAATGCCATTGCTCATGAATATCCGTTCGCGGTGTCTGACCATGTACAACAAGGCGAGCGTACAGCAGAAGTAGGCGAAAATCGCAGTACTGACTTGCAGCAGGCTACCAACCAGATTGTCCGGGCGCGGCATCACAAAGCAGACCACCAGCATAGCAAGAGTAGCAGCAGCTACCTGCATAATTCCTTTCCAGTTAACAGGCACGGGGAACACTTTCCTGCCCAGCACAGTACTGGCAATAAGCGCCACAGCGTACGCTGCAAGGGTCGCCCAGGCAGCTCCTGTGATCCCCCATCGCGGTATCCACATCACGTTAAGCACAATGTTCGTAGCCGCTGCAATACCGGTGACCCACAGCTGTCCCAGCGTGTACTTGCCCAGCTGGAAAGCAAGGTCAAAGTGATACGAACGGATGCCTGCCAGAAAGATAGCAACAGCGATCCACGGGATGATAGAGCTCGCCGAGCGATGGAACTGACTACCCAGCACCAACGATATCTGTGGCGCGAAGAGCACAAGTATCATTGCCGGCGGCACCGCTACAGCAACAAGTAGCCATATATTTCGCGATAGCTGCGCTTGTGCTGCTTGCACCCCTTGTTGCTCCAAACTGGACACAGCAAGCGGGTAGGCAGCCATGTTCACCACCAGCATCACCACCAGCAGAATCTGGGCGGTTACATCGTAGGCTGCGGCATAAAGCCCGGCCGCTTGCTCGTTTAAATAGTAAGCCAGCAGAAAACGATCGGACGAACTGATCACGAAGCTCAGAGCAAAAGTGCCGGTAAGTGGCATCCCATAATGAACCAATTGCTGGATAATCGGCTTATCTATTCTTGCGCGCACTCCAAACCACTGTCTGCTGGCAAGCAATAAGCCTCCAGCCAAAGCGCCTATTACCTGACCCGCTAACGGCGCGTGTGCCACCGGATAACGCAGCAAAAACAGTGTGCCCGTTATTATCATCGTGGAGGCGCGAATACCTGAGCCTATCCCATATCGTACAGGTTGTAGTCGGGTACGAGTAATCTCAAGGTTGAGGTCAAACCATGTTTGCGCCCAGAGCAGGACAAGTGCCAGCAAAGTCAACCCTTTCCACGCCGTTGGTACCCCGGTAAACGCCGCTACCAGCACAACCAGAGTAATCACGCTCGCCAAAAGGTAGTACATCCCCTTGACGGACGCCAGCAGTGTGGTCGGCGTCGGGTAAGCCGGCAGGAAGCGAAGAACGGAGAGATTGAGCCATTGAAAACAAACTATGTTCACCAGCCCTACTCCCGCCACTACCAGTGCGTATCGCCCGTATTCGTCAGGCGCAAGCAGGCGGGTGTATACCGCGATAGCCAGAAAGTTAATGGCTCCTGGCAGACCGCGTGCCAGCAGGTAGATAGCACTATGGCGTAGCAATGCTGTCATGTTATCGCGAAGGTCAACGGCTCGGTTTTGTGAACAAGACCACCAGTGTACCCAGCAGCAATCCTCCTGCCAGAGCCAGCGCGATGTTGAGCTTCCATCGCTTGTTCACCGGCTCCTCTTTGAGCGTTCCGTCCTCCAACACCTCCCACCGATTGGGGTCGCGCGACATCTCCATGCGCGCCTGTTCCAGATTGACGCGCAGCTGCTGAACGATGTCGTTGAGCGTAGCCACCTCACGCGCCAGCCTCTGCAGTCTCAGCGTATCCTCAGGCGCACGTGCAGCCAGTTGTTGCAAAGCACTGATCTGCGCCTCCAGCCCTACCCTCTGCAGCTCCAGCGGTGCCAGATTGGGGTCCAGATTCATGTTGACCGCCTGCAGATAGTTATCTATCTCCTTGCGCAGCTGCCGGCGGGTGAGCTCAATCTGTCTCTTCAGCTTCACCACGTTGGGCGCATCGGGACCATACGTGAGCTCGGCAACACGCAGTTCGTATTCCAGATCGGTGAGCTTTTGTCTCCATTGTGCAGCAGGAGGCAGGTCTGCAGGCAAATTCGCTGCCGACTTAGCCAGCTTTTGGGCGGAGGCGCGCGCCGTCGCGATTTGTTCATTCACCTGCTGAAGCTGCAGCCGGGCAGAGTTCAACTGCTGGAGATAGGAACCATCCAGCCCCGACGCGGTGCCCCCCAGCGCGCGCAGGGGGGAAGTGGAAGAGATACCTGCTGTTGCTCCTCCACCTGCTGAAGGCGCGCCACCCTCCCGTACCATTCGCTGGTGAAACTGCAGCAGCCGGTTCTCAGCCTCACGCAGCTGCCTGGTGCGCAAAGCGAGTTCCTTCTCCAGAAAATCCACCTGATTGCGTACCAGGGGCAGATTCAGTTCGCGGTTCAACGTCGCCAGCGTGCTCACATACAGCCTCGCAATCCGTTGCGCAAGGCGAGGGTCTTTGTGCCTGACCGATACCGTGATCAAGCTCGCCTGAGCATCATCTTTTATCGTTGTTATCTGCAGTAGCAGTTTGGGGGAAACTTGCGCTTGTTGAGCGATCAGTGCGCGAATGCGGTCGCTTTCCAGCACAGCGCGGTACATTTTGAGGGGTGCGGCTCCGCCCGATGGTATAGAGAGTCCGAATGACTGCGCCAGTCCCGCAAGGGGCGACGTTCCTCCAGCAGGGAAAAGCAGGGTGGAAGACGCCTCGTAGACAGGTGCAGGTAACCACGTCGCCAGCACACCGATAAGTACACTCAGCGCGGTGACTACCGATACCGTCCACTTGCGCTGCCAGATTGTCCCGAACAGGTCGGATAAGGTAATCTCCTCTTCTTCAACCGCCATGAGGCTTATTGCGTCTCCCCTCGTCCGTAATAGCCAGCAAGTTATTCTAACAGTGTGGCAACGCATTCGTCAAGCTAGCGATTTGCACTCCCCGCTCGGCGAACAGGACGAACCTCGCCCCGTGGCGAAGGAAACAACGTGACGTCCACTCAATGGAGCAACGCCCATGATTATCTGGATATGCACCGACATGGAAGGCATCGCAGGCATCGACAGCTGGGACCAGTGCTACCATCCCGACGATAACGCTCCCGAGTACCTCTACGGACGCGAACAGTTGACCGCTGAAGTCAATGCAGCTGCGGCTGGATGTTTTGACGCCGGAGCCACCGAGGTGCGCGTCATCGACGGGCACGGGCGTAACCGCAATCGGGGCTTCATCCAGGAGAAGCTGGACCCACGCATCAAACGGGTGTGGTTCAGCAGTTTTACTCCTATCCGCTTCGAGGGATTGGACGAAAGCGTACACGCGGTGGCAATGATTGGTCAACATGCGATGGCAGGCACATTGTACGCTTTCATCGACCACACGCAGGTACCTAAAGAGATATGCCGATTCCGAATCAACGGGCAGGAGCACGGCGAGATGAGCCAGTTTGCCCTGTATGCGGGGGCGTACGGGGTGCCGCTGGTGTACGTGTCAGGCGACGAGGCGTTGTGCGAGGAAGCCCGACGGCTGTTCCCGCATGTGCGCTGCACCCCTACCAAACGCGGTACCGGCTGGGCAACGTGCGAACTCTACCCACCCGACGAGGTACGCGAGCGCATT
>BEHS01000266.1 GCA_002898895.1 bacterium HR16
ATCTAGAATAAGCCCGCCTCTGCAGGCAGTCTGGAGCAGGATTCCTCGCCCGCGACACAGAAGCAATAAGCCGTACCAAAACCGTTAGAGCGAGGGAAAAGGGATGAACCGAGCGGCAGCCCTGCGGTGGGCAATCTGGATACTTATCATCGGCGGTATCATCGGCTGGACGATATGGCGCAACGTGCAGACCCAGAAGACGGTAGACGACCTGGTGAGCAGAGACCCTGCCCGTCAGGTCGCCGCGGCGAAGGTGCTGGCGACCCATGATTCGCTGTACGACCTGGTGCAACAGCGTCCCATCACCGCCCGCATGAGGGCGGCAGATGCCTTCGAGCGTCTGGGCACAGCGGAGGCGGTTAAGGCACTGCTTGCCTTGCAGAAAGACCCCGAAATCAAGATGCGCGAACACGTGACGCTAAAACTCATCGCTCTTGCCCCGAAGTACCCACAGCCTTTGCTGGATGCGCTGAAGGATGCGGACAGTAACGTCAGGGCGGGTGCTGCCAAAGCGCTGGCAACGCTGGGTGAGCCTATCGTGCCCAAGCTGGTGGATGCGCTAAAAGACAGCGGTTCTCGTGCCGCGGCAAGCGACGCGCTGTCGTTTATCGGCAAAGTGTGCACACCACAGGTGCTGCCTCTCATCGATGATAAGGACGAGGCTCTGCGTATCGCCGTTGCCGAACTGCTGGGCAAACTGGGCGACCCTCGGGCTGTTCCCGCTTTGCTGAAGCATCAGGACGATTCTCCCGCAATGCGCCGCACGGTCATCGGTGCGCTGGCAGCGATAGCCCATTCCTCGGCGGAAGATGCCCTGCTGCGGGCGGTCAATAATCCCGAAGATGACGGCGACGCGCGGGCGCAGGCGGCGGTCGCGCTGGGCAAAATCGCCAGCCCGCGGGCGGTAGCCGCTCTGGTGCGCGCCCTGCGTGACGAAGACCTCGTTTTGCGCTCGGCGGCAGTGGGCGCGCTGGCACGTGCGGGGCGTGCTGCTATCCCTGCACTTGCTCAGGCAATCCGTCATCCAGACCCTGAAGTGCGTCGGCTGGCGGCGGAGTCGCTGGGTGGGATGAACGACCCGGCGGCGGTGGCTCCTCTCTCTGTTGCGCTTAAAGATGCCGATTACCGTGTACGCCGCACCGCAGCCGCCGCGCTGGGGCAGACGGGGCAACCTGCTGCCATCCCGTACCTGCTGGAGGCGTTGTCTGACCCGGACGGTGGCGTCGGGGAGGCGGCGGCGAACTCACTGGCTACGCTTGGCGCGCCGGCGGTGCAGCCTCTGGTGGCGAAACTGGCGGTTGGCAATCCCACCGTGGCTTACCTCGCAGCACGCGCCCTCTCTGCGATGGGTGATGCCAGCGTCGTTGCCCTGCAAAACGCACTGAACTCGCCCAATCCGAACACACGGCACTGGGCACTGATTGCGCTGGCGGGGAATAGTAGCCCTCGCGCGGTAGAACTGCTTCAGCGGATACAGGCTCGCATTCCGGAATCAGAACGCTGGATTATCCAGGAAGCTATTATGCGCCTTGGCTCCGGCGAAACGTAGCAGCGCATCAAGCATGGTTCTGGGCTTCTTAGCCAGCTGGAGGGCGATGCCGTACGTATTGCCTCTCATCCCCCTTTTGCGCTACAATGAGGTGATTGCGTCCGACCACCGATGGAGGTGCCGGTCATGAAGCGTCTCTTCTTGCTGTTTGCGTGCTGGATTGGGCTTTCGGTTCTTGTGCACGCACAGGAACTGGACCCGTGGGGCATGCCCAGTCCATGGAAGCGTCTGGAATGGTTTTACAGCCGACGCGCTTTCCCCAATAACGACGTGCCGGCGGGAGCGTGGCTCAGAGCGTATGAGCAATCTCAGCTGTTGCCGGTGTATCAGGGTGAGGGGTTGCAGGGACAGGCGCTGGCATGGGAGTTTTTCGGTCCCGATAGCACGAACCAGAACTGGCTGGCCCGCGTTAACGCCATCGCCGTTCACCCAACCGACCCCAACACTATCTATATCGGCGTTGCTAAGGGAGGTGTATGGAAAAGCACCAACCGAGGCTCCACGTGGACCAACCTGACCGATTCGCTGGCAGCGCAGTACGTGGGGTGTCTGACCATTGACCCGCACGACCCCAATACCATCTATCTGGGCACCGGCGAAGAGTACTATGCCGGAAATACGCTGGGAGGCGTGGGCATCTACCGTTCCACCGATGGGGGGAACTCATGGACACTCATCGGTAGTAGCGTCTTCTCGGGTCGACGTATCAACGAAATCATCATAGACCCCACCAATCGTAATAAATGGATTGTCAGCACCGATGCGGGCATCTATATCACCACCAACGGTGGAAACAGCTTCACGCGCACGCTCAGTGGGGTGGCTTCTGCGCTGCGGATGCATCCGTCCAATCCGAACGTTCTCTGGGCAGCACTGGGCGCGATTTGGGGCAGCTCCACCAACGGCGTATACGTCTCTACAAACGGCGGCAGCACATGGACGCGCTACAGTGCGTTGCCGCTGGGTACCGGCGTGGGGCGGATTGAGCTGGATGTCTGTCGTAGCAATCCCAGCGTGCTGTATGTGGTGTTCGGACAGAACGTTGGCTCAGGCGCGCGTATCCACAGTGTCTGGAAGACCACCAATGGAGGCACCAGCTGGACACAGCTCACCAGCGCGCCCGCCGGCAGTGGGCAATCGTGGTATGACCTGGTGATACGTGTAGACCCCTCCAACCCGAACATTGCCTACGTGGGTGAAGTGGAACTGTACCGCACTACCGACGGAGGCAGCTCCTGGACGAAGGTGAACGGTTCCGGGTTGTCAAACGCCCATGTAGACCAGCACGCGCTGGAGTTTGACCCTACGGACTCCAGCAAAATCTACATCGGCTGCGATGGGGGACTGTTCTATTCGGAGAATCGAGGCACCACGCGCACGCCCCTCAACAGCGGAAGAGGCACGATGGAGTACTATGCCTTTGACGTACACCCCACCAACGCCAATCGTCTGGTGGCAGGTTCGCAGGACAACGGCTCGCATGTACGTTCCACAACCAACACTTATTCCATCACACTGGGCGGGGATGGTTTCTGGGCTGCGTACAAGCGCACCGACCCCAACATTGTGCTGGGTGAAGTATACTACGCAATGGTGTATCGCTCCACCAATGGGGGAAGCAGCTGGAGTTCCGCGTTCAACGGTAGCGGTGACCCACGCTCACCCTGGTCCGCGCCACTGGTAAACGACCCGAACAACCCCTCCACCTTCTACGTAGGCACGATCTACGTCTACCGTTCCACCAGCAACGGCATCGCGGGCAGCTGGAGCAAAATCAGCAACGACCTCACGCGCGGATCGGGAACCCTTTCGGTGATTGCCATCGCGCCCTCAAACTCTAACGTCATCTACACCGGCTCTGACGACGGCGTGGTATACGTCAGTACCGACGGCGGCAGCACATGGAACGCTCGCTACTCGGGTTTGCCCACGCGCTCCGTGGGCGGTATCGCGGTAGACCCCAGCAATCCGGCGACAGTATATGTCGGGTTGCAGGGGTTCGGCGGTGGGCATGTTTACAAGAGCACCAACTACGGCTCGTCATGGACGAACATCTCCGGCAACCTGCCCGACACGCCGGTAAACTTCCTGATAGTGAACCCCCTCGCGCCCAACATGCTCATTGCGGCGACGGATACCGGCGTTTTCGTTACCGCCGATGGTGGTACGAACTGGGCGAAGCTGGGTGTCGGACTGCCCAGTACGCCCTGCCTGCACTTGCGGGCAAACACCACGACCGGTTACCTGTACGTGGGCACGTACGGACGAGGCATCTGGCGAATGCCTTTGCCTACAGCAAGCTTCGTCACCACGCGCGTGCTGGTGGATAACGCATCGGGCACGCTGGGGGGCACGGTGAACCTTACCGCGACGCTACAGCGCACCGATACACTGTCTGGCATTTCGGGCAAAACGTTGCAGTTCGCCCTCGGCAATAGTCCGGTTGGCAGCGCAGTCACTAACTCCAGCGGTGTGGCAACGCTGGCGTACACTATTCCCGAAACGTGGAGCACCGGTAGCCGCGTGATTTCGGTTTCCTTTGAGGGCGACAGTAATGCCAACCCCTCTAGCGGCACGGGCACGCTGACGGTTAGCAGGGCAGCCGCCGAAATCGTGCTGAATAACTTCACCGCGCGACGCGGGCAGACGGTGAATCTGCAGGCTACCCTGCGCAGGCAGGATAACGCTGCCCCCGTTGTCGGCAGGACGGTCACCTTCAAGGTAGCGGGTAGTGTTGTCGGCTCGGCAAACACCGACGGCACAGGCACCGCCACCGTGCCCTACACGGTTCCTATCGACGCTACGCTGGGCAACAGGGTGCTTCGTGCTGAATTCGCCGGAGATTCTGCTTACATGAGCGCCTCAAAAGATGCCACGCTGGAGGTGCGCAAGGTGCTTCTGCAGGGAAGCGTCAGTCTGGGCGATTACGCCGGCACGGTGAACGGCTTGCCCGTGCAAATCGGTGTGGCGCAGGGGAGCAACACGGAAAGCCTTTCGGCGTCTCTGGACAACAGTGGGCGGTTCTCGGTGGAGACCGCGCTGGCGGGCAGTGGCAGTGTGGCGGTGAAGGTCACGCACTGGTTGCGCCAGCGGGTAAACGCGAGCCTGTCCGGCGAGGTGTCGCTATCGTGGAGCCTGATAAACGGCGACGTGGACGGCGATAACGAGGTCACCCTGTTCGACTTCGGGCAGCTGGTGGCGGCGTTCGGCTCCGTGCCCGGCGATGCGAACTGGAATGTCAACGCCGACCTGGACGGCGACGAGGAGGTAACGCTGTTCGACTTCGGCATCCTCGTGAGGAACTTCGGGCTACTCGGGGATGAGTAACCGTGTGTAGCGGTCTGGATGGCGAACCTCCTGGTGAGCCGAAACGTTCCATAGCGG
>BEHS01000267.1 GCA_002898895.1 bacterium HR16
GGTTGTCAGTGCCAGAATGGCGATAGTGCGTTTCATGTTTGGTACTCCTTTCTTTTGTTTGGTAAACCTCTTCAACCTCTCCCCCGTCCCCTCTCCTGCGAGGAGAGGGGAGCCGTGCTTCCGGCACCCCCTTCCTTCGCAGGGAAGGGGGCAAGGGGGATAGGTTTTCACACCTCACCCCCGTCCCCTCTCCTGCGAGGAGAGGGGAGTCTTTCTCCTTCTCACCATTCCTTCATTGGGTTCAGCGGGGCAGACACGGGGGTCTGCCCCGACAGCCCATTGGATGGCTGATTATCGCTCGTCGCTCCGTATCGTCGTTGGTGTGAGCGGAGGCGTTTCAGCACTCAGGAAGCCACCCCCTCTGGTTTTGATGACCAGCACATTGAACTTCGCGCCAAGGGGCATCGCGCTCCCGTCCTCAATAAATATCGTCCACCGCCCCACGCTAGAGTTGTACCACACGCCGAACGGCTTGGTGACATAGGGACCTGAGGTTCCCCAGTCGTGAGTCACGATGAGCATCGCGTTAGGGTCGTCATTGCACATCGGGTGATCAATGGTCGTAACGTTCCCCGATGTGTTACCGGAAGTAGCGGTGTGTTTGAATACGGGCGTGTCGGTTGCGGAGTGGGCGTTAGGCACTACGATCTGCCCTCGGATTTCAAGGGCGGGCCCATTTTGCGTGTTCTGTGCCAGCACGCCGACGCCGGTGGCGCCCTCGGCGTATCCCCAAACGCCAACGCCAGCGTTGTCTGCGCCCATCTGGTGCCCTGCGACGCCGAAGCCGCGGCGCGTCCAACCGCCGACCCCTTTCCAGTTCTCACTTTCACCCATTACGCCTGTGCCCTCGCCAGTGGTGGACCTCCCGTAAAGCCCGATTCGCCCGAAGCCTGCGCCTCCGGCGGACAGGTTAGACTCGCCGGTGAATAGTGGATCGTAGTAAGTCGCTAATCGGGCTTCGGTTTGACGGTCGGTCGACTCGTTGAGCGCGCGCACTCCATGTCCACTCGGCGATAGGACACGGAAAAACCCGCCGAAATTTACGCCGTCGGTAAACAAAACATCGCCCCACACGCCTGCGTTACCGGCGCTGAGGAGAGGGTCGCGTTCGGGACTAATACGGCCAAGCACGCCTACGCCGTTGGGGCTGGCGCTTGTTCCGTACACCCCGGCGGGGTTACCGGCGGTGGCGAGGGAAGCGCCTATCACACCGATGCCGTTGCCGCCAGTGGCTTCGCCAATCACGCCTCTACCAGAGGGGCTTTCGCTCCGCCCGCGGATGGCGTAAATGAAGTCGCCAGTACCAGTTTGGCGCGCCCAAATAGCCGCAGTATTTGAGTTTGTCTCCACCTGTAAAGCGCCATAAACGGGATCACTGGTGCCAATGCCGACTCGTCGCATGCCCAGATCGATCGTCATCACAGGCGTTCCCTCGCTCAGGAAGTTGAACTTATCCCCGACATCCTGGTACTGCAAGCCCCAGTTAGGGTACGCGGGCGAATGGGTAATCACCATGCGGTCGGGGTTGGTTGTGCCGCTCTGGAATATATTCAGCAGCGTCGCAGTGTTCGCATACGGCGCCGGGTTCATCTTCACGCGAGGGGAAAGGGTGGTATACGAGCCGCTTCCCGAAGGGCGTACCGCTATCTGCAGATACCGCTCGCTACCGTTCCACACCGCCCCGAAGTCTAACTCGGTGGTGAACAGTCCGTTGCTGACATTCACGCCAGCGCGCGTGATGGTGGAACCTACCTGCGAACCGCCAGAGTTCGCCGTCCACAGTGAGAACTGGAAGTCGTAGCTGCCGTTGGCAGGGACGCCTGATTTCTTGAGCATTCCCTGATAGGTGAAAGGCTGTTGTGCGAGGACGCTCCCCATGCAGCACAGAAGCAAGAGGAGCATCCCCACCGTGCGTGTAACACGCATGGAAAATCCCTCCTTTAATGAAAAAAGATGTTACCAACAGGCAGGGTAAATCTGAGGGGTGGTCAGGGGATGCTGTAACAGGTGTCCATCCCGAGATTTACCATGTCTGGTTGGGTTTACCGTGATATTAGCATGGATAAACATTTTTGTCAAGCTGTGACCACACGTGATTATTCGGATATAAGCGGAACGGTTCCGCCAACCCTGTCATTCTGAGCGAAGCGAAGAATCTCGTTGTATCGCCACTTTGAGATGCTTCGCTGACGCTCAGCATGACAAGAGAGGCTGGTTTTCCTGTCATTCTGAGCGCGAGCGAAGAATCTCGTTTTATCGTTACAAGAAGATGCTTCGCCTGCGCTCAGCATGACAAAACAAAATGGCAGGAAATGGTGTTTATCATGACGAAACAGACCGGCAGGGATGGCGTTCCTCTCTGACCCACGCTTTTTGCCCTCTCACATCGCCCACACCCACTTGAGCGCAATGCGCTCCGTAAAGCGTCCCGCATTGGGGTCGCCGATAATGATGTACAGGTCCTGCCCTACTCCGCCTGCACTGCGGTAGGCAAGGTACCAGTTCACGTTGCCATCCTGATGCACCAGCCGCGCGCTGAGGGCGCGCAGCTCATCGAACTCCCAGCTGACGGTGAGAATGTACTGGTCGCGGTTCTCGTCAAAGCGCAGGATGGAGCCGTTCAACCCCACATCGAGCTTGCCAAACAGCCGGCGCGTGAAGCCGAAGCCGACGAAGCGAATATCTTTATCCGAGCGTTGACCGAACTCGTAGCCGATGCCCCACTGCCGGAAGCGGTTGCTGACGTTGCCTTGCAAACGTATCTGATACACCCTATCGTGCGTGCCCTCGAAGGTGGCTACCTCGTGCCCGATGCCGATGCGGTAATCGCTGCGCAGGGTAATATCCAGAGATGCCCGAACACCCCTTTCAAAGGGATCGCCGTTGCAGTGTGTGTAATCGCGCAGGAAAACATCCGCCTCTACCTCACGGATAGCGCCTTGCCGTATCTGGTTATCGTAGCGGGTATACCACGATAGTCCCTGACGGTCGGTGAAGTAGATAAGCCCCAGCGAGGCGCGGAAGTCGGGGTCAATGCGCATCCAGCGCAACCCGCTGAACCAGCGAGGTACCTCGTAGTTCAGGGACAGGTCGGTTGTCACACCTCCCGTGTTTGCCTCGCGGGCGTAAATCCACTTTCCTCCGATGCGGAAGTTACCGAAGCGAACATTGCCGCTGACACCGTAGGCGTCGTGGTGAGGGTACTCATTGCCGCGGCGCAGCAGACCGTACGCGCTCCATCCGCCCCGTTCGCCCATCGAGTAGCGCAGATGCGCCACCGACGCCTGGTCACGCTTGCCTCGAAATGTGCTCAACACACCCAGCGACAACGCAGAGTTGAGGTTGCCGAATACTTTCAGCCCTGCATCGAACTCCTCGATGCGCCGACTGTAGAACAGCCGCCCTATCCCGTAAGGCTCCGTCAGGTCAAAATAGCGGATGCCCTCCATGAAGAAGGGGCGCGTCTCCTCAACAAAACGCTCGCTGCGGCTGAACTCGATGCCTTCTACCGCCTCCTCGATATTGCGGAAGTCCGGGAACAGGCTCAGCACGCCGGTTAGCTGCGGAGTGGGTGTGTAACGCAGGTCGAGCCCAGCACGTATCTCCTGTCCTGCTCCGTCCTGCCATTCGGGGGTAAGGTAGCTCATAAACTGCAGCGATTTGCGGTTCGAGGCTTTCGGAGGCTCCACCCCCTGCCAGATACCCATCAGCTCGGGACGACGCATCGGGGTGACGTCGCTCCAGAAGTAGTCGATGCGCGTGCGGGCATGGTCCCGCTTGAAGTTGATGCTCATATTTGTTGCGCCGTTGGCGTTCGGGTAGTTGAGCACCTCCCAGGGGATGCGCATCTCCACCGTCCATCCATCGGAAACGCGCTGCACCGCCGCCTGCCAGATGCCGCGCCATTCCCGCTTGGCAGCACGTCCCCCTGCGATACGTTCGTTTTGTGTGCCCAGCGCGTTCACGATAAAGGCAGAGATGTTCACCCAGTTACGCGAGAAGTAAGGGTCTATCTGGAAGGTCACAGTATCCTCACCCGGAAAATCCGAGCCGGGACGTATCTCCCGCGCTACGATTGCTTCCGGTTGGCTATCATGACAGTAGAAAGCCACATAGATGGCGGTGCTGTCGTACAAAATGTATGCTTCGGTCTGGTCGGCAGCGGGCTTACTGGTGTACGGATCGATAAACTCCTTCGCTACCGGCGCATTGCGCCACGCCTCATCGTCCAGCTTGCCGTCAATGGTTGGAGGGTTCGTCGTCTTGACAGCAGGAATGGTTCTGGAGGAGTACTGCCCGGCCAGCAGCAAAGAGGTCAAACATCCCCACAGCGCAACAGCAACAGCCACAACACCAACGCTCTTCATCCGCCTCAACCGTCCACCCCTTCGTCATTGTCACTTAATCGTTTACATTGTATCCTATTTTGAGGGCGGACGCAAATGCTTTTCGCTTGCAATCCCGACCTCGAAACGGCTATACTCTCAAGTAAGATACGGCAAGAGGTGACAGATGCCTATGGCAGCAAAGACGGTAGTGCCCTTTAGCGTTCCATATTCTCTGCACACCATCGAGAACGGTATGCGTGTGGTGCTCTCGGAAGACCACAGTGTACCGGTGGTAGCGGTGGTGGTTCTTTACGATGTGGGCGCACGCAATGAACCGCCCGGACGCACAGGTTTCGCCCACCTGTTCGAGCACATGATGTTTCAGGGTTCGGCAAACGTGAAGAAGGGCGAGTTCTACACCTTTGTGGAAGACAACGGCGGCGTGCTCAACGGTATGACCAGTAATGACTTTACCATCTACTTCGAGGTGATGCCCAGCAACCAGCTGGAGCTCGCCCTGTGGCTGGAAGCGGACCGGATGCGCTCCCTGCAGGTGAACCAGGAGAATCTGGACAACCAGCGCGAGGTGGTGAAAGAGGA
>BEHS01000268.1 GCA_002898895.1 bacterium HR16
AACGCCGTGGCTGTCCTTAAGCCACTAACACACTGGAGGAGGTGAACCGATGCAACGGAGGCTCACACTCTGCAGCTTGATAATGGCATACGGCTTGTTGTGGGCAACAGGCGCGATGGCGCAACGTGTGGTTGTGGTGAAAGAGAACGATACGGTGTGGTCCTTGGCAAAGCGATACCATGTGCTGCCTCAGGACATTGTAAAAGCAAACGGGTTGAAGAATCCGGACTCCTTGAAGCCGGGCACTCGCTTGCGCATTCCTTCTGCCATAAAGCCAGCAATCGCCCCCGTAACTATGCGGAAGACCGCCGTTATCAACGGGGACAGGGTATGCGTTCGCTACGCTCCTAACCGCACCGACCGCTTCGTGACCTTGCTGGATAAAGGTCATCCCGTGCTGGTGACGGCACGCAGGGGCAGCTGGCTGCAGGTCAAGCTCCCAACAGGTCAAATGGGCTGGGTGCGAGGCGACCTGGTGAAGGTAACGGGCACACTGGCGATAAAACCATCAGCTGCCGCGCCACGAAAGGTTGCTCAACGCCCGGTAGCCCAGTCCAGACGCAACAGCAAGAACGCCAGGATGGCAAGCGCGCGCAGAAGCACCTCGCCACGCAGTGCGAACCGCAGGACGTTATCAAGTGGTTCTACCGGAGAGTCTATTGTGCGCGTGGCGTCACGGTTCAAGGGCGTACGTTACCGATGGGGAGGCTCCTCGCGCAGCGGTTTCGACTGCTCCGGCTTCACACGTTACGTTTTTCGGCAGAGAGCGGGCGTTGAGCTACCGCACTCAGCCAGCGCACAGTTTCGCAGGGGTGCGCCGGTATCGCGCAACCACCTGAAGCCGGGCGATCTGGTCTTTTTTCAGACATATCGACGCGGCGCTTCACATGTAGGCATCTACATCGGCAACGGCAAATTTATCCATGCATCCAGCGCGGGGGGGCGCGTGCGTGTAGACAGCCTGAACGACGGTTACTATCGCCAGCGATACGTTGGCGCGCGTCGGCTAACCAAATAGTTTAGCAACATTTTTGCAGGAAGGTATCCGGCACAAGCAGGAGTCAGGCGGAATATTCTATAATAAAGAGGTTGGCACTTCCGCCTCTTAAGAGTGACAGATGGAGCAGCACGAGGTCGGACAAGAGTTTGATCTGCACCGCGTGCGCAAGGTAGTAGAGGTTCGTGCCAACATCGTGAACGAACTGCTGGACCAGGGCTGGATACTGCACGACATTTACATCTCGAACGAGTATCGCAGCGTGTACATTCTGCTGATGTTGGACGAACTGACCTGCCCCCGCTGCGGTGCGCCGGCAAATATCGAGGTATCTGAAGAGGGGGATCGCTACCGCTATATCTGCACGAAGGAATGTCATTAGCGGTTGGCGTATTCCTTTTTGCACGGCAACATTTTGTGAGTTGCAAAGCGTAATTCCCATTGGGTAAAATCTCAAGAACGGCGTGAAACCGAATCCGCCTTCGGCGTGTCGAACTAACAGGAGACGATAGCAGTAACCTGCTGGCGTGACCGACTTTTGAGGAACAAAATGAGCAGCAACAATCCAGCCAACCGAAGAGGAAGCTCGCAAGGCAGCCCTACCCTGACGCCAAACCGAAAGGCGGCGCCATCAGAGGTACCGTCTTTGCTCAACCGGCTGACGCGGGTGGCGTTGCTCACGCCAGAGGAAGAGCTGGAACTGGCGGAACGCGCTCGCAAAGGTGACGAGGAAGCAAAGCAGAAGCTGGTCGAAGCGAACATGCGCCTGGTGATGAACATCGCCAAGCACTACCGAAACGCGCTGGTGCCTTTTGAGGACCTGGTGCAGGAGGGCGCCATCGGACTGATGAACGCGGTGGAGCGATACGACCCTTCCAAAGGCTATCGCTTTAGCACGTACGCCACACACTGGATCCGGCAGGCTATCGGGCGGGCGATAGACAACAAAGCGAAGACGGTACGCATCCCCGCACATGTCGCCGAGCAATTGCGCCGCATGGAACGCGAACGCGAACGATTGCGCCGCGAAACCGGTGACGAGCCAAGCGTCGAACAACTGGCGAAAGCAATGGGCGTATCGCCCAAGAAGATATTGCAACTCCAGCAGGCGGCACAGGAACCTTTGTCGCTGGACATGCTGGTCGGTGAGGAAGAGGACACCTCGCTGGGTTCGCTCATTCATGACCAGAACGTGCGCGACCCAGAAGAGGTCATGCTGGAAATGGAGCGACGCAAGGTGCTGGATGAGCTCCTGGAAACCGAGCTGACCGACCGCGAACGACAGGTTATCATCCGCAGACTGGGGTACGGCGATCAGGAGGAGCAGGTCTTACAGGAGATAGGAGAAGCGCTCAAAATCTCGCGCGAGCGTGTGCGCCAGATTGAGGCGCAAGCGATGCGTAAACTCAAGGACGCCGCCAAGCGCAGGGGTTTACGCGAGTACCTTCTGCAATAGCGGTTAACTTTTTAACCGCCTGTCTCCCTCACTCCAACGGCACGAGAGTTTTCTCTCGTGCCGTTCGCCTTGATTAGGGGGTACCCTCGTTGTGACCCAACAACCGTCCTCGGATCGGGCAGAGCCTTGCCATCCGAAAGCATAGGCTATTCGTCCCGGCTCTTCTCTCTTGCCGGCTGGTGACGACCGCTTCCCTTCCACCGTCCGGCACGACGCGCTGCCTCCTTCAGCAGGTATTCGATCTGCGCGTTGACGCTGCGCAACTCATCTGCTGCCCACTTCTCCAGCACTTCGTAGAGCTCTTCGTCGAGGCGCAGTAAGAACCGCTTCTTCTCAGGCATATAGCGTCCCCGTGTTAATGACAGGAGTCGCTTCGTGTTCCGAGACCAGCGCGACCAACAGGTTGTTTACCATCGCCGCCTTACGCTCCTCGTCCAGATCTACCACGTTGTGCTCGCTCAGCTGCTGGAGCGCCATCTCCACCATACCTACTGCACCTTCCACGATGCGCTGGCGAGCAGCGATAATCGCCTCCGCTTGCTGGCGTCGCAACATCGCTTGCGCGATCTCGGGGGCATACGCCAGATGGCTGATACGCGCCTCGTTCACCTCCACACCGGCAACCTCTAACCTTGCCTGCACCTCGCGCTTCAGCTCCTGCGCTATCTCCTCGGGGTTGCCCCGTAGCGACTCCTCACCCTCCTTGTGTGAGTCGTAAGGGTAGCGAGTCGCCAGCGCACGAATGGCGGTTTCGCTCTGGGTGGCAACGAACTCCTGATAGTTCTCCACGTCCAGCAGTGCTTTTGCCGAATCCACCACGCACCATACCACCACCGCCGCAATCTCGATAGGGTTGCCCAGCGCGTCGTTTACCTTCAGCTTCTCGCTGTTGAAGTTATGGATACGCAACGATACTCGAGGCTTCAAGGTAAATGGGTTCGTCCACCAGAAACCGCTTTGTCGCACCGAACCGACGTATCGCCCAAAGAACAGAATAACGCGCGCGGTGTTCGGCTGTACCACGAAAAACCCTGACCATAGCAGGCTGGCAAGCACCAGCAGGATAATACCATACCAGAACCTGCCGGGCCAGGTAACGTCCTGGGCTATCGCTGCCCGAATGATGAGCCACACAGATAGCACGTGTACGGCAATCTGCAATAGCAACATCCCAAACCCGTCCACGTACCATGCCTTGCTCTCACGGATGGGTTCCATTGTGCACCTCCGATTTCATTTTGATATCATTATTATATCACACTTTAAAACAAGCCTCCAGACAGATAAGAAGGAAGGGAAAAGCCAGCACGATAGAGAAACGTAAAAGTGGAGTATCCTGCAGAAAGGCGCACAGGAAAATGCAGAGACTGAAACCAGAGGACGGATGGCAGAGTATCTCTGCCAGAGCTCTCCACCTGCATGAATGGACCTTCTCCCTCGCTCCTGCTGGCAACCCTTTCTCCCCTGCCGACAACGATATCGTCATGGAGATTCGCCTGCCCAACGGGCGAACCATACGCCAACCCGCCTTTTGGGACGGAGATAACACATGGAAGGTACGATTTACTCCTGTGCGTTCGGAGAGCGTTCGCTGGCGACTGTTAAGAAGCGGAGAGCCTCTTACCGGTAAGGCGCAGCTTCAGGTCAAACCGATATCGCCACAGGCTTCCCGGGGATTCGTGAGAAAAGATCTCCGCCTCCCATGTTTTGTGACCGACGACGGGAAAATCTTCTACCCAGTTGGGCAGAATGTCGCCTGGCGCATTCAAAACGCTGATTATCCCCTTTTCTTCCAGCGGATGCACCAGGCAGGCATGAACTGGGCAAGGGTATGGTTGTGCCACTGGGATGCCAAGAACCCCGATTGGTCGATGGAAAAGCGAATAGAACCCGGCTGGCTTGATTTAAGCATCATCCACCGCGTGGAGGAGATTATCCACCTCGCCGAGCGATACGGTATCTTCATCCAGCTCACCCTGCAACATCATGGACAATACTCCACGCACACCAATCCGAACTGGGCAGAAAACCCCTGGAACGAGCGCAATGGGGGCTTCCTTGCGTCGCCAGAGCAATTTTTTACACACCCACGTGCCATAGAGCTCACCCGCCACAAGTATCGCTATTTTGTGGCGCGATGGGGATACTCCCCGCATCTTATGGCATGGGAGCTGTTCAATGAGGTGGAGTGGACAGATGCCGCCGCGAACGGCAAGTGGGATGTGATCGCGCGATGGCATCGCGATATGGCGCGGTTTCTGCGCTCTATTGACGCACATCAACATCTGATCACCACCAGTTCCGCTATGCACATTCCCTCATTGTGGGCGGAGATGGATTACTACCAGCCCCACTATTACGTGCCGGACATC
>BEHS01000269.1 GCA_002898895.1 bacterium HR16
GAACGGACCTGGGCTAGTGCGCCTCTTCCAGAGCCCATACAAACATCTTCAGGGGCAAATGCCTTGCGCTGCGCTGTTTGCGCAGAGCGTCTAACCCCTCACGAATGTTCGGCACACAGTCGGCAGGTACAGCACACAGGATAACGCTGTTTAAGCCGGGCCATATCGGCGTGTTCTCGCGTGGCCCGCTTTCTCCCTTGCCGGTAGCGTCATGTAAAACAGTATATCCCGGTGCCCCCGCTTCGTTGATTATCTCCGTCACCCGCGCAGTCACACCCGCATCGCATACAATCAGCACCATCTGCATTTCCGCCATTGCTGCGCCTCCTGGAAGGTGTCAGGGCGAACCTCCTGATGAGCCAGCCCTCGCCCCAGACCTCCCCGTCCACGAGGAGGTCAGGTAGGGGACGATTTCGTACGGCTCAGCAGGAGATCGCCCTCCAGACAGACATGTTACACGTCCTGCAACGAGCCGGACAGGTACGCCTCGTACGCAGTGAGGTCCAGCAGTCCGTGTCCGGACAGGTTGAACAAGATAACCTTCTTTTCGCCTGCCTCACGTGCCCGGATGGCTTCGTCTATCACGGCGCGCACCGCGTGAGCCGACTCGGGCGCGGGGATAACCCCCTCCGTGCGGGCAAAGGTCACTGCCGCCTCGAACACCTTCGTTTGCGGGTAGGCAACCGCCTCAATCAGCCCCAGCTTGTACAGATGGCTTACCAGCGGCGCCATGCCGTGATAACGCAAGCCGCCGGCGTGAATCTTGGGCGGCATGAAGTCGTGCCCCAGTGTGTACATCCAGAGCAGGGGAGTGGTCATCGCGGTGTCGCCAAAGTCGTAGCGCAGTTCACCCTTCGTCATCGATGGACATGCGCTCGGCTCGACCGCTACCACGCGATACTTCTTGCCCTCGGTGATTTTCTGGCGCACGAAGGGAAACGCCAGACCGGCGAAATTGCTTCCACCGCCCACACAGCCCACTATCACGTCCGGCTCCTCACCTGCCATCTCCATCTGCTTGATGGACTCCAGTCCGATGACGGTCTGATGCATACAGACGTGGTTCAGCACGCTACCGAGAGAGTATTTGGTGTTTTTCGAGCGCACCGTGTCCTCTATCGCTTCGCTGATGGCGATGCCCAGGCTACCCGGGCAGTCGGGGTCTTCCTTCAACAGTTTGCGTCCGTATTCGGTGTTTTCGCTGGGGCTGGGGTAGACGGTCGCGCCCCATGTCTCCATCATCATCTTGCGGTAGGGCTTCTGGTAGTAGCTCACCTTCACCATATACACGGTGCACTCCAGATCGAACAACCGGCACGCCAGCGATAGCGCGGAACCCCATTGCCCTGCGCCTGTCTCCGTTGCCAGACGCTCGATGCCGGCCACCTTATTGTAGTATGCCTGCGCGACGGCGGTGTTCGGTTTATGGCTGCCGGCGGGGCTTACGCCCTCGTACTTGTAGTAGATGTGCGCCGGGGTTTGCAACGCTTTCTCCAGCCTCACCGCGCGCAGGAGAGGGGTTGGACGCCACAGGGCATACACCTCCCGAACCGGTTCCGGTATCTCCACCCACCGGTCGGGGCTGAACTCCTGCATCACCAGGCTCTCGGGGAAGATGGCAAGCATATCGTCCGGCTTGATGGGTTGCTGAGTAGCCGGATGCAGAGGTGGTGGCAGCGGCTCCGGTAAATCGGTAAGGATGTTATACCAGTGTGTCGGGATGTCCGCCTGACTCAAAGTAAAATGCGTCGTTGTACTCACGTGCATTCCTCCTTGCTTCTCACTTGCGCATCATTATATTGGGTTTACGCGATTTCGTCAAATGACGAATCGCAGACTGAAGCCTGCGGCTATGGCGACGGCTTTTGTTCCTCCTTCGGAGGTGTTGCCGGTTTCTCGGGCTCTCCCTGCAGGATTTGTCGCAGCTTTTGCTGTTGCTCTGGCGTCAGGATTTTATTTACCTTTTCATCCATCTGTTTGCGCAGCTCCGCCAGCTTTTGCTTTTTCTGCTGCTCGCTCCAGCCGTTCTCCTGTGCCTGTTTTTCAATGGCGCGGATACCGGCGCTTTGCTCACGCATTACCTCCAGCAGCTGGTTGCTTTGCTCCTCCGTGAGCTTCAGGGCTATAGTGAGCCTGTCTACCAGCATCGCCTCCGGGTCCAGATGGCGCAATTTCTGTAACTGCTGTGGCGTCAATACGGACTCCAGCTTCTTCTGCAGGCTCTTGCGCAGCTCGCGCAGCTTCTGCTGTCGCTCTTTCGGCTGCAGCTTTTGCTGAAGTATTTCACCGTAGCTCTTGTTGTGTTCGGCAAAGAGCTGGCGTACTTTTTGCTCCTGCTCAGGGGTCAGCACCAGAAGCCTCGCCAGCATCGCCACGGGCGGGAGCGCGGGGTCTGGCGCCGCAGTACGGGTGAACGGTTGCGATGCCTTCGCACCAGCAGGCTGTTTTGGCGGCTCCTGGGCGGACGACACCGGGCTAAGCACGGTAATACCGATGATAACAGCTCCTATCCATCGTGACACTCTCATGAGTAACCTCCTTCCGAAAGGGAAACCAACGTCACAAGGCTAAGTGTATCATACAACAGGTATTGTGACAACCGCAAGAGATACGGGGAAAATGTGATGCGCGTGGCTTACTTCGACTGCTTTTCGGGCATCTCTGGTGATATGGCTCTGGGCGCACTGCTCGGCGCGGGGGCGCCGGAGCAAACCCTGCAAGAGGTATGGCGTAGTTTACCCCTGCAGGGCTGGAGCTATCATATTGAGAAAACGACCGTCAACGGGATAGAGGCGATAGACGTAAGTATCCGCTCCGATGAGGAGCAACCTCACCGCCATTTGTCCGACGTGCTGGAGATAATCAAGCAAAGCACAGCATCGGCGCAGGCAAAGGAGTGGGCAGGCAGGGTGTTCCATCGGCTGGCAGAGGCGGAAGCGCAGGTGCACGGCACAACGATTGAACAGGTGCACTTTCATGAGGTAGGGGCAGTGGACGCCATTGCGGATATTCTCGGCGTGTGCGTATTGCTGGACGCGCTCGGTGTCGATGCGGTCGAGTGTTCGCCTCTGCCGATGTCGCGCGGGTTCGTGAAGGCGGCGCACGGGGTGATACCGGTTCCTGCGCCGGCGGTGCTGGAGCTGCTCAAAGGCGCAGAGGTCGTCCCCGACGACGCCGTGCAGGGCGAGACGGTTACGCCCACAGGCGCGGCTCTCATGGTCACGCTGGCGAGACGCTTTGGTGGATTTGCTCGCATGAGGATAGAGCGGGTGGGCTACGGCGCGGGCAAAAAACGGTTTGAAGCGCGCCCCAATCTGTTGCGAGTAGTTGTTGGCGAGATGGTGCCGGATTTGCCTGTACAGGACACCGTGCTGATTGAGGTCAATCTGGACGACATGAACCCGGAATGGTACACCCCGGTGCAACAGAAGCTGTTTGAGGCAGGCGCGCTGGATGTGTATTACAGCCCTATCACCATGAAACGAGGACGCCCTGCCACGCAGCTGAGCGTGCTGTGCGAGCCGGGCAGAGAGGTGGCTTTGCTGGAGACCCTTTTCCGGGAGACCACCACCTTCGGCGCGCGCTTTAGCCGATGGCAAAGGCTGTGTCTGGAGCGACGCTGGGAGACGGTGCACACGCGCTACGGAGAGGTGCGCATCAAGATAGGCATCTGGAACGGCAGGGAGATGACTGCTTCGCCTGAATACGCCGACTGCGCGGCACGCGCAGAGGAGCATAGCGTGCCCATCAAGGAAGTATACACGGAGGCGGAACGAGCGTATCGGAACAGGGCATCATGAAGGAAGCGAATCGGCTACAGGGTATCGTCATCCGCGCCAGCGCGGGGAACTATACGGTGTTTCACAATGGACGCGAAGTGCTCTGCACCCTGCGCGGTAACCTGAAGAAGGAGCTGGTGATGACCGAAAGCGCCAGCCGCGCTCCGCGCGTAATCCAGGCAAAACGCAAACGGCTGACCAACCCTGTGGCAGTGGGCGACACCGTGTGGTTCCACTATACCACGTCGCATCAGGGGGTCATCACGGAGGTGGAACCCCGTCGCTCTGCGGTGGTACGTTTTATCCCCCGAACGAAAGAGGTTCAGGTTATCGTTGCTAATATCGACCTGCTGCTGATTGTCTTCTCGGTGCTGGAGCCACGCTTAGACCCCTGGCAGCTGGACCGCTTCCTCGTGGCGGCGTATGCGAACGGACTGCACCCCCTCATTGTCGTCAACAAGTGCGACCTGCCCATCGAGCCGCAAACCGAGAACCACTTGCAAGTGTACAGCAGCGCGGGATACGAGGTGATTCGCGTCAGTGCCACACGTGGCGATAACATCGACCTGCTGCGCGAACGGCTGCGTGGGCAAATCTCAGCGGTGTGCGGTCCCTCCGGGGTAGGCAAAAGTAGTATCCTCAACGCTTTGCAGCCCGGCCTGGGGCTGAGGGTAGGGCAGGTCAGCGAAACGACGCACAAGGGCAGGCACACCACCACCCTCGCGCAGCTGATACGCATGGGCGAAGACAGCTGGATTGCCGATACGCCCGGAATGCGCAATCTTGAGCTGTGGGCTGTGGATGCTCAGACGGTGTGGGAAGCCTTCCCGGAGATACGCCCGTACCTGGACAAGTGCTATTTCCCCGACTGCCAGCACGATACCGAGCCCGATTGCGCGGTCAAAGAGGCTGTGGAGGAAGGGAAGATAGACCGACGCCGCTATGAGAGCGCGCTGTCGCTGGCGAAAGAGTCCGCAGAGTCCGGGTAGAACCACCGCGCCTCGCGCTCGATGCGTCGGGCAAAGTGTGTTTC
>BEHS01000270.1 GCA_002898895.1 bacterium HR16
GCCACCCAAATACCCGTCACTGTGGAACTGCGCCAGGGAGGAAACGTGGTCGGCTCACGAACCCTCAATCTGGACTCCAGCGGCAACTACGCCTTCGCCACTTACCCCGGCACTTACGACCTCGCCTTTAAAGCCAGTCACTGGTTGAGGACAGTAGTGCCGAACGTATCCGTCAGCGGTTCCAGCGTGACGGTGAACGTCTCTCTGACCAACGGCGACATCGATGGGGACAACGAGGTAACGCTGTTTGACTTCGGACAGCTTGTTGCCGCGTTCGGGAGTATGCCCGGAGACCCCAACTGGAACGCGGATGCGGATTTGGACGGCGACACGGAGGTTACCCTGTTCGACTTCGGCGTGCTGGTTCGCAACTTCGGCGCGATTGGGGATGAGTAGCTGAACCCATCTCCCGAAGCTCCGGTAGAGGGGAACGACCTCCCTTTCTCCACGACAACGGGGGATTTTTCACCTCTCATGCCGAAGATCTTTCCCATGAGCGAATACGTCAAGCTGGCAGCCTTAAAGGGCGTCGATGAGTTTATCGATGTGCTGCAACGCCTGAACCTGCACATTCCCTGTGACCGGCAGGTGCTGTCGGGAGACGCCTCGCCCCTCGCACAGCCGTTGACGGTGGACGGGTTGACTATCGGCAACCGCTTCGCGGTTCAGCCGATGGAGGGTTGGGACGGCACGCCCGATGGCAGACCTTCCGAGTTCACCTTTCGTCGGTGGCGACGGTTCGGCAGCAGTGCGGCGAAACTGGTCTGGGGCGGCGAAGCGGTAGCGGTGCAGTACGACGGCAGAGCTAACCCCAACCAGCTGGTGTTGAACGAACAGACGCGCGACGACCTCGCTCGCCTGCGCGAGGCACTGGTTGAAGAGCATCGCAAAGCAGTCGGCTCTACCGATGGGCTGGTCGTCGGCTTGCAGCTGACCCATTCGGGTCGCTATAGCCGTCCGAAGGACAAGCCCGAACCGCGCATCCTTTACCGCCACCCCATTCTGGACAGGCGTCTCAATCTGCCCGACGACTACCCCGTACTGACCGACGGTGAAATCCGGCAGATTATCGACTCGTTCATCCGCGCGGCGAAGCTGGCATGGCAGATTGGCTTCCACTTTGTGGACATCAAGCACTGCCACGGCTATCTGGGGCACGAGTTCCTCAGCGCGTACACGCGCGAAGGCGACTATGGCGGCAGTTTCGAAAACCGCACCCGCTTCCTGCGCGAGGTGGTGCAGGGTGTTCGCGCCGAGGCACCGGGTCTGCGCATCGGAGTGCGACTTTCCGCGTTCGACATGATACCGTTCCGTCCGGACCCGGCCACATCTCGCCCGGGCAAACCGGGTATCGGTGTGCCGGAGCCACACGAGCACTTGCTTCCCTACCGCTGGGGTTTTGGGGTGAACCCGCACGACCCGACGGAACCCGACTTAACCGAGCCTGCCGATTTCCTCGCCCTGCTGTGCGATCTTGGCATCCGGCTGGTGAATCTCTCCGCAGGCAGTCCGTACTACAACCCGCATATCCAGCGTCCTGCTCTGTATCCACCCTCTGATGGCTACCAGCCTCCCGAAGACCCACTGGTGGGGGTGGCACGGCAGATGTGGGCGGTACATACCATGAAAAGCCGGTTCCCGGAGCTGGTGTTTGTGGGCACGGCGTATACCTACCTGCAAGAGTACATCCCGCATGTGGCGCAGGCGGCGGTGCGGGAAGGATGGACGGATTTCGCCGGTCTGGGACGCATGATGCTGGCGTACCCTGAGCTACCGCGCGATGTGCTGGAAGGCAAACCTCTGCAGACCAAACGCCTGTGCCGTACCTTTAGCGACTGCACTACCGCCCCACGCAACGGATTGCCCTCCGGCTGTTACCCGCTGGATGAGTTCTACAAACGTTCCCCGCTGGCAGAGCAGCTGAAGAGGGTGAAACGTCCCCATTAAATAAACAGGCATCTGCGCAATTTACCGTCAGTATCCTTCACGGTTTTTGGCGCACCTCGCAGGATGCGCAGGAGCAACCTGTGGCTTCAAGTGGAAAGACCATTATGAAAGCGAACACGCGAGCACCCAAGGGGTACCTCTTCACCATATTAGCGCACGGAAGCGAGGTGTGAATGAGATGTCGTCCGTTGTTGCGCTCTGTGTAGCCATCGCGGCGATTGCACTGGTGATACTCATGATACGCGAGGGCGCATACCTCTAACTTGGCTGGCGAAGGACACCAGAGGCATCGGAGAGGAGGGATGCCAAAGCGGTTCATCTGCGCGGAGGGCAGGGCGGCTTTGCCGCCCTGCCCTATGTACCCGATTCCGCCAGCGCGAGCCGCACGAACATCTCTACCCCCGGCGCAATCGCCTCGTCGGGGAAATCAAAACAGGCGGTGTGCCAGTCCGCAACCTCGCCCAGCCCCAGGAAAAACATCGCCGATGGAACCGCCTGCGCAAAGTGGGCAAAATCCTCTGCGCCCATTAGCGGGTGCTCCAGCCATGTCACCCTCTCCTTACCGAAAGCCTCCTCCGCCACCTGCGCTATCCGGGCAACAACCGTCTCGTCGTTCCACAAAACGGGCACACCCTTGTGCCACTCGAATCGCCCGTGCAGATGCCACGCCTGAGCGGTCGCATTCACCAGTTGCTCCACACGCTCTCTCACCCTGTCCCGCGTCTCTTCGTGCAGACAGCGCACTGTTCCCGCCAGATGCGCTTCCTGCGGCAGTACATTATAGGTATTACCTGCGTGGAACTGCGTCACGCTCAGCACGATGGGGTCGGAAGGCGCGCTTTCGCGGCTCACCAGTGTCTGCATCGCCTGTACCAGCTGCGCCCCGGCAACGATGGGGTCGTCGGTGAGGTGAGGCAGTGCGGCGTGCCCGCCCCTGCCTTGTAGCCAGACATCAAACGTGTCCGCCGACGCCATCATCGCGCCTGCACGAACGCCCACGCTTCCCAGCGGTAGCCCGGGTCGTCCGTGCAATGCCACCACCCATCGGGGAGGCATCTCCTGCAGGATGCCCTCTGCCAGCATCGCCTTCGCGCCAGAAACGCCCTCCTCCGCCGGCTGGAAATAGAAGCGCATCGCCCCACGCAGTTGTGTGCGCAGCTCAGCCAGAACCGCTGCCGCGCCCAGCAAGATGGTGGTGTGCCCGTCATGCCCGCAGGCGTGCATCTTGCCGGGGTGCTGCGAGCGGTAAGGCAGGTCGCTTTGTTCCTCGACAGGTAGAGCGTCCATGTCGGCGCGAAAGCCAACCACAGTGCCCTCACCCGCCTCCCCACGCAGAGTGCCTACCACACCTGTGCCCGCTACTCCTGCACGCACCTCCAGACCGTGCCTCTTCAGCCAGCCTGCCACGATGCTTGCCGTGCGCTGTTCCTCGAAGCCCAGCTCGGGATGGGCGTGCAAGTCGTGGCGCAGAGCGATTAACTCCTCCTGCAATCGCAGAATGCGTCGAGGTATCTCGTTCATACTTACCCTCTCATTACCGTCCAATCTCTTTTTCAACGCAAAACATCCGAAAACCTTGCCTGAGACGGGTGCAGTAAACCGAAGGATTCTGCTCTCCTCTGTGTAACCCATTGTTGAGTCGGTATCAGGATTCTTTGAGCCTCGCACAAGGACACGAAGAACTGTCCCTGTGTGTCTTTGCGCGAGCGAAAAGGAGGAAGGCGACCATGTCTATCGTCTCTATCACCGGCATGAAAGAGATGCAACAATGGATGCAAGCGCAGTTTGCCAGAGGGGTGCATCCGCCGTTCTCGTTCACCTGTGGTGGCAAATCGTCGGCGGAACTGCTGCCACGCTGGGGATTTGAGCAGAAAACCCGCCGTCTGGACCGCTCGCGCACCCTGCATATCTTTACCTACACGGACCCCGCTACCGGTTTGCAAGTGGAGTGCGAATGCACACTGTTCCGTGACTTCCCGGCTATCGAGTGGGTGTTGTATTTCCGCAACACGGGCGCGCAGGACACTCCGGTGCTTGCAGAAGTGCAGGCGATAGACACCACGCTCACAGGAGGGCGAAGGTGGAGGCTGCACCGCGCACTGGGCAGCAACGCACAACGCGACGACTTTGCACCGATCACGGACGAGTTAAAACCGGATAAGGCGATACACCTCGCGCCGGTGGGCGGACGCTCATCCAACACCGTTGCCCTGCCTTTTTTCAACTTGCAAACTGACAATGGAGGAGTGCTGTTCGCCATTGGCTGGTCCGGGCAGTGGGCGGCGGATTTGCTGATAGAAAACCGGGGCAACTTGCGCTTGCGGGCGGGTATGGAGCAAACACATCTAAAGCTGCACCCCGGCGAAGCGATACGTACACCGCGCATTCTGCTGCTTGCGTGGCAGGGTGAGGACGAGTTTGTCGGCTTTAACCGCCTGCGCCGTTTTCTGCTACAGCACCACGTACCGCACCGTCGGGGCAAACCCGTGACGCTGCCCTTCACCTGTTCGTCCTGTGGACCGCCCGACGAGGCGAATCAGGCCACCGAGCAGAGCCAGCTGGAGTTCGCCTCACATTTCGTGCCTTATGGGGTGGAGTACCTCTGGCTGGACGCCGGATGGTTCGAGGGGCGATGGCCCAACGGCGTAGGAAACTGGTTTCCGCGCAAAGATGGCTTTCCACGTGGATTGCGGCCGCTCTCGGATGGCGTGCGCCGCATGGGCATGAAGGGATTGCTGCTCTGGTTTGAGCCGGAGCGGGTGTATGAAGGCACCTGGATTGACCGCGAACACCCGGACTGGGTGCTGCGCCTGCCCAACAACCCTAATCGACTGCTTAACCTGGGAC
>BEHS01000271.1 GCA_002898895.1 bacterium HR16
ATCGTGGAGCCGATAGCGGGTAACATGGGTGTGGTGCTGCCGGCGCCCGGTTTCTTACAGACCCTGCGCGATCTCACAAACCGCTACGGTTCCCTGCTGATATTCGACGAGGTCATCACCGGATTCCGCGTATCACGGCAGGGTGCAGCGGGATTGTACGGCATCGTGCCTGACCTGGTGTGCCTGGGCAAGATTATCGGTGGAGGACTTCCGGTCGGAGCATACGGAGGCAGGCGTGACCTGATGCAGATGGTTGCCCCGCTGGGACCGGTGTATCAGGCAGGTACGCTGTCGGGCAATCCACTGGCGATGGCGGCGGGTCTGGCAACCCTGCGCGAGCTGGGTGAAGAGGTATATACCCGGCTGGAAGGTCTCGCCTCTGCCCTGCAACAGGCAGTTGCAGAGTCGGCAAACAAACTGGGCGTGCCCGCTCAGGTGAACCGCGCCGGTTCCATGCTCAACGTCTTCTTCACTGAGTGTGCTGTTACGGACACCGCCTCCGCATTCACCACAGACCGCCAGCTGTACGCGCGGCTGTTTCACGCGCTGTTAAAGCGAGGAGTATTTCTGCCCCCCTCCGCGCTGGAGGCATGGTTCGTGAGCACGGCACATACCGAATCACACATCGAGCGCACGGCGAGGGCTTTCCACGCCGCGCTGAAAGAGGCGTTAGCGGTATGAGCGAACACTTCAATGACCGCTTTCTACGTGCGTGCCGACGCGAATCGGTAGATGTTACCCCCATCTGGCTCATGCGGCAGGCGGGGCGTTACCTGCCCGAATACCGTCGGCTACGCGAAAAGCACCCGATGCTGGAACTGTGCACCAGTCCCGAACTGGCAGCGGAAGTGACCCTCATGCCCTTGCAACGCTTCGAACTGGACGCGGCGATACTCTTTTCCGACCTGACTATCCCCTTCCTGGCGATGGGCGTGCCTTTCACTCTGAAAGAAAACGTGGGACCCGTTATCGCCCGTCCGCTGCGAACGGCTGAGGACATACATGCTCTGCGCGTGATGGAACCTGAGGGCGACCTGCCCTTTGTCATGGAGAGCATTCGCTTGCTGCGCCGGGAGCTGAATGTGCCGCTGATTGGCTTTGCGGGCGCGCCCTTCACGCTGGCGGCGTATCTGGTGGAGGGCGGCGCTTCGCGCGACTATAGCCGGGTGCGTGCGCTGATGTACAGCCAGCCGCAGCTGTGGAACACGCTTCTTTCGTTGTTGGCGGAGAACGTGGTGCGCTTCTTGAAGGCGCAGATCGAGGCGGGCGCGCAAGCGGTGCAGTTGTTCGACAGCTGGGTGGGTGCAGTGAGCCCTGTTACCTACCGCCGCCTCCTTCTGCCTGTGATGCAGCGTATCATCGGCGAACTCAAGCCTTTGGGCGCGCCCATCATCTACTTCGGCACGGGCACGGCATCGTTGCTGGAAGCGATGCGGGAAACCGGCGCGGATGTCATCGGCGTGGACTGGCGCGTGCCTCTGGATGAGGCATGGCAACGGCTGGGAGAATGCGCGATACAGGGGAACATGGACCCGGCAGCCATGCTGGCTTCTGCGGAGGTGGTACGAGCGGAGGCGCAAGATGTGCTTCAGCGAGCCGGCGGGCGAAAGGGACATATCTTTAACCTGGGGCACGGTGTGCTGCCGGATACGCCGGCGGAGAACGTACAGGTTCTGATTGACACCGTTCATACGGGGATAGAATAGGTGGCGAAGAGCAGGTTGCGATGAGTACACCTCATATCGCCATCGTTGGCGGGGGAATCACCGGACTGGCGGCGGCTTACTATTTACAGCGCCTCCGGCAACAGGCGGGTACGCCTCTACGCATTACGTTGATAGAGGCGCAAGACCGTCTGGGGGGTAAAGTGGGCACGGTGCATCAGGAAGGCTTCCTGATAGACACCGGTCCCGACTCCTTCCTCGCGCAAAAGCCCTGGGCGGTGCAGCTCTGCCGCGAGCTGGGAATGGAGGGCGAAATCATCTCCCCGTCTGCCCGCAAGTTCTTTATGCTCATCAGGGGTAAACTGCACGCCGTACCTCACGAGCTGGTGTCGCTGGTGCCATCCCGACCGCAAGCGTTGTGGAGAGCTACGTTTATCTCGCCGTGGGGCAAACTGCGAGCGAGCATGGAAGGCTTCGTGCCTGCGAAGAGGGATGTAGAGGACGAATCGCTGGGAGCGTTCATGCGTCGGCGGTTCGGCAAAGAGTTTGCGGTGAAGTTCGCGGAGCCGTTGATGGCAGGTGTACATGCCGGACACCCCGACCGTCTGAGCATGGCTGCGGTCTACCCCATGTACTGGGAGATGGAGCGCAAGTATGGCAGCATCACACGCGGAATCATGCAGATGCGCCGGCAGAGGCAGGCGGGCAAAGGCTCGCGCGACACCTCTCCCTTTGTCGCCCTGCGCTACGGCATGGGTAGCCTCGTGGAGCGGTTGCAACAGCACCTGAAAGAGGTGGACATCTGGCTCTCGGCGACGGTCACCGGCGTTACTCCCCTGCCCGACGGCTCGGTGAACATCCACCTTGAGCACGGCGAACCGCTACACGCACATACTGCTATCCTGACCACTCCCGCCTATACCACCGCGGAGTGGCTTCAACCCGTCGCGCCCGACGCCGCGCGTGTACTCAAAGAAATCCCTTACGCCTCCACCGCCGTAGTGTCGCTCGCCTATCGACGAGAAGGAATTGAACACCCTCTGGACGGCAGTGGGTTCCTCGTGCCGCGCACGGAGCCTCTACCCATTACCGGCTGCACGTGGTCGTCCAGCAAGTGGGAGGGGCGCGCCCCCGACGGAAGCGTGCTGCTGCGGGTGTTCATCGGCTATGCGGGCGCAGACCAGATTGTGGAACAGCAATGGGACGACCTGCTGGCACGGGCGGCGCATGACGCCCTGCAGCCCCTGCTTGGCATTCGCGAAGAGCCGGTGATGATTCAGGTCAACCGCTGGTTGAAAGCGATGCCGCAGTACGAGGTGGGGCATCTCGCGCGCCTGCAAAGGGTGGAATCCGCGCTATCGGCGTATCCCTCTCTTCTGCTCGCCGGCTCCGCTTACCACGGCGTGGGTGTACCCGATTGCGTGAAGCAGGGCAAAGAGGCGGCGGAGAAGGCATGGCAGAGGGTTTTAACCCTGCCGCCGCCTAAACGGTAACCAGCACCTTCTCTTCCGGGCGCGGAGGCACCTCGTTGTAGTGGCTGTCGCGCTCCACAGGGACGCGCCCTGCCTCCAGAATCATCTCTATCATCTGCTGGCGTGTGAGCACCTGATGCCGCTCGCCCGGTGCCTCGTCCTGATAGGTAATCTCGTATTCATGCACCGTGCCGTCCACGTCGTCCGCGCCGTACCACAGCGCTACCTGCGTCACTGCCGGGGTGTTCATCACCCAGAACGACTTAATGTGCGGGAAGTTGTCCAGCATCAGGCGCGACACCGCGATATTGCGCAGGTCATCGTAGCCCGAGGGATGAGACAGGTGCTCCAGCTCCGTGCCCTCCGGGTGGAAGCTGAGCGGCGTGAGCGCGAGGAAGTGTCCCGTCTCGTCCTGTAGTTCGCGCAGGCGCAGGAGATGTTCTACACGCTCTTCGATACTCTCGATGTGTCCATAAAGCATGGTGGCATATTGGCTCAGCCCCACGCGCGCCGCTGCACGGGCGACTTCGCTCCATTCCTCTCCACCGATTTTGCGCGGGAACAGCTCCTGATGAATTCGCTCCGAGAAAATCTCCAGACCGCCACCGGGCAGGCTATCCAGTCCCGCCTGCTTCAGCGCGCGCAGGGTATCTTCATAGCCCATCCCTGCCACTTCTGCAATCTGCACAATCTCCACCGCCGTAAACGCCTTGATGTGCACCCCAGGGCGTACCTCCTTTACCGCGTGCAGGAGGTCCAGATAGTACTGGAAAGGCAGTTTGGGATGAATGCCTCCGACAATATGTACTTCGGTGATGGGCACGTGCAGGTACTGGCGCAGCCGTTGCTTTACCTGCTCAGGGGTGAGTGTGTACGGTGCCGGACCGCCCTTCTTGGCGTAGAACGAGCAGAACTTGCACAGCTTGTTACACAGGTTGGTGTAGTTAATGTGCTGATTGCGCACATAGTAGGCTCTATCGCCATGCAGGCGCTCGCGCACTATATTTGCCAGATAGCCCACACCCGTGAGGTTGGGCGTTTTGTACAGCAAGCGTCCGTCCGCCTCGTCGAGGCGAACACCCGCCGTCACCTTCTCGTATATCGGCATCAGTTCGTCGCCGAGAATGCGCTCCGCAATCATTCAGCAGCTCCTTACCCGAACGGCTTTTTCTTATTATACCCGCCGGAGCGCGTGAGATGGCATCCGTCAGGGTTCATTCCTCTGGAGGGCGAGGCTCTGTCCGAGCCGAGCTGTCCTGTTGCATCGTAGTTGCGGCTGAAGCCGCGCCCTTGCAAACAAAGCCAGCCTGCGCTGGCTGACAACACTGCAACGAGTTACCTTGCCGTCATCCCACTCGTCCAGCCCCGATGGGTCTACCGTATTGACCGGGTCATTTCCGCAGTACCGATACAGGTTTGGGTCGGCGGTGCGGGGGGCATACCGCCCGAACTGTCAAGGAGCAAACGGGTGTGACCGAGACCGTCCAGTACATCATACCGCGTTCCGGAACCCGGCGAAGTCGGCTCGGCAGGAGCCTCGCCCTCCCCAAGAAGGAACCTTGCCAGACCGGCAGTACAACTATTTGTTCAAAGTTCATCAACGGTGTGCAGACTA
>BEHS01000272.1 GCA_002898895.1 bacterium HR16
GGTGACGGCATCGGTGCATCCACCGGCGGGGAGTGTTGAGCCGCCTGGGAAGGCCGCTGCAACAGTAGCAGCGCCTCCTGTGCAGTCGATAAGCGCGAATGCCGCGATGACAACGTTCTTCTGGTTGGCGCTGTAGGGCAACGAAGTCGCACCACCGAAGTAGGCGGAGAATGGGATGATGTCAAAGTCAGCAGTACCTGTGGGGATGGCATAACCCGTCTGGCTCACGTTACCGCTGAGGGCGACTAAGATCGCCACCAGAACCAATCCGAAAATCTTGCTGAACCTCACCGTGTACCTCCTTTTGCTCGTTGTCTGAAGATTTGAAGCATCCGTGAAGAAGACCGATACGTCCGATAATGCCTCCCGCTCTCGGCGGACCACCTCCCGATCCGTGTTGAAGAATGATGAGAACATTGCGGCATACCTCCGATTATACTGTGTTTCGTAGCCCATGCCAAATCGGGACCTCTCCCCCCGATCCCCCTCCCCGACGCGGGGAGGGGGACTCCCCTTCCCCTTGAGGGAAGGGGTTGGGGGTTAGGTCTTACCGTAACACGACCAGCTTCTGAATCCGGCTCGTGACCGTCTGGCCGTCGGCGCCCTGCACCGTCACGACATAGAGATAGACGCCGTTGGCCAGCTCCGACGCCGTGCTGAACGGCACGACGTTGCCCTGAGCACTCTGGGTGAAGACGAGCTTGCCCGCCATCGAGAAGACGTGAACGCTCACGTTCTGAATGCCCACGCCCTCGACCATGAAGTACGCCCCAGCGTTGCGCACCGGCGTCTGGCTGAGCGTAATGGCTTTGACGGCCAAAGCAACGGGCGCACCGAGCACTTCGACGGTCATGGGGGCCAGCTCGGCCTCAATGCCGGGCACCGCGGCCTTGGCCCGCCCGGCAATCGTGTAGGCGCCCGGCTGAGCATTGGCCGGAACGGTCACCTCATAGCTCAGAGAGACCGTGCCCTTGGCGTTAAGCCAGAGCCACTTGTTCTCAGAAGCTTTGAAGTACGCGCCGTTGAGAGCGATCGGCCGAGCCGTCCAGCCCGCCGGCAAGCTCTGGGCGATCAGCAGCCCGCTGATGCCGTCCTTGGCGTCCACGGTCACCGTCACGGTGAAGGACTCCCCGGGGCGGACCTGGCGGACGCTGGAGGCAAGCGTGGCGATCGCCGTAGGGGCGACCGGCCGGTCGCCCCTGCCCATTGCCGTCAGCTTGGCGCTCAAGGTAACCGGCAGCTGGCTCTGCTTGACCCACAGATCAATGAGCTGGATGATCTCCGCGTCACTGATCTTCTTGGGCGGGCTGCAGCCGGGGACATCGCCGTTCTTGACCCACAGATCAATCGCGGTGATGATCTCGGCGTCGTCGAGGACCTTGTTCTTGTTCGTATCGAGAGCCGCCGGCAAGCACGTCTCTCCGCCCGTGACCTTCACGGAGACGCTCTTGCTCGATGCGTCGGCGGAGACCGTCACGGTGTAATCGCCGGGGGTCTGGAAGACGAAACTAAACGTCGCTTCTCTGCGACCCTGGGGGTTGACCGTGATCTGCATGTCGCGGCTGTCCACGATGTTGCCCAAGCCGTCCTTGATGACGAACTTGACATCTTGGATGCCCTCTTCAGCGCCGTTGTTGCGGATGACGAACTTGAAGTTGACCGCGTCCCCCGTGGTGACGTCGGTCTTGTCCGCCGTGAGGCTCTCCACGACGAAGTCGGAGGCCGTGCCAACTTCGGGCTTATCCGAGAAGGGCTTGAAATTCACTTTGTCGGTGACGCGATCGCCGATGCCGCCCGGATTGGTGGGGTGCTTCGGGCCGGAGGGCTCGCCCCACCAGTTGTTCGTGGCGTCGATCACTTCGCCCGGCGCCAGAGCGTCGGCGTTGATGCCGTAGCTCTCGTTGCGGGCGATGTTGTTGTTATTGATCGCGTTCTCGCGGTTCTTGCGGACCTCAATGCCCGTGGCAGCGTTGCGGATGTTGTTCTTGCTAATCTTCACACCCGTGCCGTTGAGCAGGATGCCGATGCCCTGGCCGTCCTTGCCCTTGATCTCGTTGCCCGTGACACTGATGTCGCTGCCGCGCGCGATGATCGTGATATCGAGACCTGTGCCGTTGCCTTCGAGGGTGTTGTTCTCAACGACACCCTTGATGAGGTCGCGGCCGGCCATGAAGGCGATGCCCTCTTTGACGTTGTTGCTGGCTTTGTTGCCCTGCACCGTGAGGTTCTGGCCGATCTGGCGACCGACAGCGCCCAGGCGGATGCCGCCGTAGTTGCTGCTGGCCTCAGAGTTGCTCACGGTGATGTTGGACATGTCTTCGTTGGCGTTGACTTGGACGCCGTCGCCGATGGAATCACGGTTGCGGTCGTTGTTGTTGAACCCGCCGCCGTCCACCGTGACGTTGCTGACATTGCGGTTGCCCGTCACTTGGACGCCGTGATCGTTGTTGTTGTTGGCCTTGACGTTGGTGACGTTGACCGTGCGGATGGTCTCGGCGGCCATCATCAAGCCGGAGCCGCGCCCGACCGCCGCGCGGTCGCCGTTGAAGTCAAACGTCGAATCGCTCACCTTGATCGTGTCGATGTCGCCCATCGTCACGGACGTCTCTTCGGGCTTATCGCCGGCCGTTCCGTCGGACTCGATGCGGAAGCCGAAGCTGCCGTTCTGGCTCGCGGTGACTTTCGTGCCCGTGACGAAGTCGATGTCGCCGTTATCTGTTAACAGGGCGATGCCGTCGCCGTTGTCGCCGGAATCGAAGTCTGCGGCAGCATCGTTGCTCGGATCGCCCTGGTTCTCGTTGGCCTGGACGTTCGTCAGGGTGATCTCGCGGATGTCGCCGCTGCGGATCGCCTCTTCGTCGGTGTCGGTGACGAAGCGGATGCCGCCGAGATAGTTCCGCAAAGCGGTCTCGTTGGTTAAGCTGACGCGGCTGATCTCGGCGCGCTCGACTCTCAAGTGCAAGCCGAAGCCCAGACCCGATTGCGGGTTGACGTCACCGTTCTCACGATAATCGTTGCCGGAGAAGGTGATATCTTCGATGCGCCAGCCATTGGTGGCGTCGTCTTCGGTGATGGTGCTGTCGTGATAGACCGCGAAGCCGTCGCCGAACGGCGCGCCCAGGTCCTCTTGCAAGTCGCCCGTGCCGTTATTGTGGAACGTGTTGTTCTGGACGGTCGAGCGGCTGAAGTCCCCGGCGTTGGCGATGCAGACGCCGTTGTTGAAGTTCAGCCGGAAGTCGTTGCCGGAGAGGGTGAAGTCCTCTAGACGGCCGCTGTTCTCGATAGCGATCCCGTTCCCGTCCTTGCAGCGGTTCTCGACATCGCTGGTGCGCTCGCCGTTGAAGCCGCGGTTGGAGTTGATGACGTTCCCCATGATCGTCAAGCCGCGGACCTCGGTGAGCAGGGCTGTAATGAGAATGCCGTTGCCCTCTTCGCCGTCCACCAGTCCCGACTCCGGACCGTTGTGGGTGATCCCCTCTTCGGGGGTTGTGCCCTTGTTGTTGCTGATGATGACGTTCTCGCCCAAGCGCCCGGCATAGTCGAACTTGATGCCGTTGCGGGCGTTGAACTGGATTAAGTTCCGATCAATCAACGAATCACGGATCTCGGTGATCGGACCATCGAAGAGGATGCCGTCGCCGCCCTCGTCATTGGGCTTGCGCTCTTCTTCCCCGACAACACCGGCACCAGACCGGAAGATCTTGTTGTTCAAGATCGCCAGCTGCTCGATGGTCGTGCTGTTGAAGAAGTGAATATTGGCGCACTGATCCGAGCCGTCCGTGGCCAGTCTGTCCTGGCGATCGCCGACGCAGTTGGCATTGAACAGGTTGCCGTCAATGACCACGTTGCGGTCCTGGCCGCGGCGTCCGATCGCTCCGACCGTGTCGGAGAAGGACAGGCCGTCGCCACCGTTGCCGGTGATGTCGTTGCGCAGAATCCGGATCGTGTCAATGGCCGTGATGTTGTTATAGATGAAGAGGATGCCCTCTTGCGCGCTGTCGTGGATGACGTTGTTCTGAATGGTGATGTTCTCTGACGCCGGCACCGCCGGGATCAGGTTGTTGGGAATCTCGCCGAACAAGTCATCGCGCGAGGGGGAGTCACAGTCAGCGTTGTCCAACTCGGTGACGCAGACAGCCACGCCGCCGGCGTTGCTGATGGAGAAGCCCTGGTTGGGAGCTGGTCCACCGAGCGTGACCCCGCGGTTGACAATGATGATGAGGGCCGTCTCGCTTCCCTTGATGAGCGTCGCGGTCGGGCCGTCGCTGGAGCGCAGTATTAAATTCTCCACGACGATGACGACCGGCTCATCTACGGCATAGGTTCCCGGCAGGACGACACAGGTATCGCCCTGAGCGGCAGCCTTGCCGGCATCGGGGCTGGGAGCTGTGAGCGGCAAGCCCTTGGTGCACTCAATTAAGTTCTCGGGCGTAACCACACGCAGCTCCTTGGCGAACGCGTCCGCCGCGGTTCCGATCAGAATAAACGCCAATACAGCAATGATAACCGTCCGCAAGTTCGGAGCCTTGCTCAACTTCAATTCGTACCTCCTTCTCTCTTTGGTGTCGAGTTGCTTATCCGATGTGAACATAGCCGTT
>BEHS01000273.1 GCA_002898895.1 bacterium HR16
GACGCAGCAGTCGCGGCGACGAGTTTCACATGGGCAACGATGCTGTTTCGCTTCGCCTATCGTTTGCGGCGGAACCCGCCGATACGTCTTATCGACTATATGCGCATAGCTTTGCTGCTTGTACTTCTTGCCACTATCGGAGAGTTGATCAACCTGATGAGAGCAGGAGGCATTGCCACACTGCTGGCAGGTAAGGCTGCATATCAGGCTGCAACTGCCGACCTTAAACTGACTTTTCCTGCACCCAGCTTTGCTTTGCTGGCTTTTGCGTTTCTGGGACTACACTACGGTTCAGCACTCGTAGGGGCACATTACGGGGAAAACAGGAGTTCACAGCGCTTTCGAGGTGTGCTGTTTCTCGTTGTCTCTGTTCCCCTTTTGTTCATTCACCTCATTCTGGGGCAACGGCTGGAAATAGCTTCCTACTGTGCTGCTTTTCTACTCGGCACGACCTATCGAACAGCTATCAAACGTTTCCCAGCCAAATGGGTGGTTGGCTTGCTGGTTCTCTATCTCGTTCTTTCTCCGTTATACGGTTTCCGCTGGGCTTTTCCGATGTGGCTCTCCGGCAAATCACTCGATTTGCCGGCTGACACCATTCGGAAACTACTGCTGAGTTCTTTGAACCCTGCTGTTAACGAATTTGGGGCACCTTTTGGGAATTACAGCATCATGATGCAGACCGGCACCGACACGCTATATTACGGCTCCACTTTTCTACGCGACCTGACAGTGGTCATCCCGGGCTTCCTGTACCCCGGTGAGAAACCAACGAGCATCGTTTACGAGTTTCGTAACCGGTTCTTTGCGGACTGGTCGCTGAGGTCGCGGATATCCGGCACAGCGTTCTCCAGCCTTCTGGAAGCGCGGATGAACTTCGGAGATTTCGGTGCACCGCTGGTTTTCTTCCTGTATGGTTCTCTGCTGGGGCTATTCGAGATTCTGCGAAATCGATATTTGTCACCCTGGTTCGCTGCGTTCTACTGCAGCTTCGGCATGTTTGCGCTGGTGGTGCATCGTGGCAGTACCGGCGGTACCTTGAGCGGTTACCTGTGGATAGTGGGCATACTTGCTATGGTATGGATTGGAATGCAGTCATGGGTGAGGCACAAACAAGGGACGGCACGTCTATCCTCTTCCTCATCAATAGCCTAGCCTACGGTGGGGCGGAAACCCAGCTGGTGCGCGTTGCCACGCGCCTGAAGAGACGCGGTTGGGACGTGAAAGTGGTCACCTTGATCCCTCCGACGGCGTACGTGGACGAACTGGAGCAGGAGAGCATTCCTGTGACCACGCTGGGTATGCGACGGAAGATACCCGACCCCCGTGCCATCCTGCGTCTGGCTCGCATGGTGCGGCTGTGGAAACCGGACATCGTGCATAGCCACATGGTGCACGCAAATCTTCTGGCACGTGTGACGCGCCTGTTTGCTCCTGTGCCGGTGCTCATCTCCAGCGCACGAAGCATCATCGAGGGCGGTCGCCTGCGCGAGGTATTGTACCGCCTTACCGACCCGCTTTGCGACATGACCACCCATGTCTGCCGGGTGGGGGCGGAGCGGTATGTGAAGACAGGGATTGTACCTGCTCATAAAATGCGGCATATCCCCAACGGGATAGACACCGACCTCTTTCGCCCCGACGGGGAGATGCGTGCAAGAGGGCGCTGTGAACTGGGTGTGAGTGAATCTTTCGTCTGGTTAGCGGTAGGGCGGTTCGAGGTTCCGAAAGACTATCCGAACCTGCTCACCGCCTACGCGCGGGTGGCGCAGAGTCATCCGCACAGCCTGTTGCTGCTTGCCGGCGACGGTCCGCTACGCAGCGAGATGGAGGGGATAGTGTGTTCGCTGGGAATACAGCATCGTGTGCGCTTTCTGGGTGTTCGGCGGGATGTGCTGCAGCTGATGAACGCGGCGGATGCCTACGTTATGTCCTCCTCACGCGAAGGGCTGCCGAACGTGCTGCTGGAGGCGCACGCCACCGGTTTACCTGTTGTCGCTACCGATGTGGGAGGCAATCGCGAGATTGTACGGGATGGTGAGAGCGGTTTCATTGTACCTTCCCGCAACCCGGATGCCTTAGCTAGGGCGATGCAACACCTGATGAGCGTGAGCGAGCGCGAGCGTTCGCAGATGGGGGCGGTGGGCAGACAGCATATCATTGAAAACTACAGTATGGAGCATGTGGTGCAACAATGGGAAAACCTGTACCGCGAGCTGCTGAGCAGGAAAGGCGTTCAGAGTGCCCCAGAGCCATGATAAAACTGGTGCATATCACCACCTCGCCGCTGTTCCTGACCTTCTTTCGGGGACAGGTGGCGTATATGAAAGCGAAGGGATTTCACATTAGCGTTATCACCTCGCCGGGTGATTTGCTTGAGCAGTTCGCGCAGAGGGAAGGGGTAGAAGCTTACCCTGTTCTCATGCACCGGCGTATTACTCCCCTCCATGACATGCTCGCGCTGATGCGTATCTACCGGATACTCCGTCGCATTCGCCCGCATATCGTTCACGCCCACACGCCCAAAGGCGGGTTGCTGGGGACCTTAGCGGCGTGGCTATGCCGTGTGCCCGTGCGGATATACCATATTCGTGGACTTCCCCACCTTGCGGCGTCAGGTGCGAAGCGTCGCCTTTTGTGCTGGAGCGAGAAGGTCGCCTGCAGGCTGGCGCATCAGGTGTTGTGCGTCAGTCACTCCATTCGGCAGATTGCCATCGAAGAGGGCTTGTGCCCCGCTCACAAGATAAAGGTGTTAGCCTCGGGAAGCGGTCAGGGCGTGGACGCAGAGCAACGGTTTAACCCCAGCCGGTTTGATGAGCGGGAGAAGCGGGAATTGCGCTCACGCCTGGGGATTCCCGAAGATGCTCTGGTTATCGGCTTTGTGGGCAGGATAGTGCGCGATAAGGGAATGGTGGAGCTGGCGGAGGCGTGGCGCAATTTACGTGAGGATTATCCTCAGGCGCATTTGCTTCTTGTGGGCGATTATGAGGAGCAGGACCCTGTACCGGGCGAGGTGCGGAAACTGCTGGACAACGACCCACGTGTGCACATTACCGGCTGGTTAACCGACATCGCACTCTATTACACCCTTATGCACCTCCTGGTACTGCCCTCCTATCGTGAAGGGTTTCCCAATACTCCGTTAGAAGCGGCGGCGATGGAACTGCCTGTTGTTGCTACGGACATCCCCGGCTGTCGGGATGCAGTAGAGGAGAACCAAACCGCTCTGCTGGTGCCTCCGATGGACGCCCGCGCTCTGGAGCGTGCTATTCGCTGCTATCTGGATAACCCGTCACTGCGTCAACAGCATGGTCAAGCCGGTCGAAGACGTGTGTTACAGTATTTCAGGCAGGAGATACTCTGGCAGGCGTTGTATGGAGAATACGTGTCTTGGTTGAGAAATAAGAACATTGCGCCTGCGCAAGAGTAACCGCCATGCGGTCACCCTTGTTGAAGCGTCTTGTAGACATACTCGGGGCAAGTGTGGGGATTGTGCTAAGTGCTCCGTTGATGCTTGTGCTGGCAGTGCTGGTGCGCGTTACAATGGGGAAGCCGGTGTTGTTTCGTCAGAAGCGCCCTGGACTGCACGGCAAGCCCTTCGTCATGCTCAAGTTTCGTACCATGACCGACCAGCGCGACGCGAACGGTGAACTTTTACCCGATGAACTACGTCTAACCAGATTCGGGAAACGGTTGCGCAGTACCAGTCTGGATGAATTACCGGAGCTGTTTAATGTGCTGAAAGGGGAGATGAGCCTGGTGGGTCCGCGCCCTTTGCTTATGGAGTACCTGCCACGTTATACTCCTGAACAGGCACGTCGACATGAGGTGAAGCCGGGTATCACCGGTTGGGCGCAAATCAACGGGAGAAACGCATTAAGCTGGGAGGAGAAGTTTGTTCTGGACGTGTGGTACGTGGATAACTGGAACCTGTGGCTGGATATGAAGATTTTGTTGCTCACCATCTGGAAGGTGCTGAAGCGAGAAGGCATTAGCGCTGAGGGTGCTGCCACCATGCCCGTTTTTACAGGCAACGCCGGACAGGAGAGACCCCAGTCTTGCCAGACAAAAAATCCATAGCCGTCATCGGAGCAGGAGGACATGCCAGGGTGGTCATCGGCACACTCCAGGCAGCAGGACTGTCTGCGGGGGCGGTCTTCGACGATAACCCCTCTGTATGGGACACGGAGATACTGGGCGTGCCTGTTCTTGGTGCTGTGAACCGTCTTACCGAAGAGGGTTACAGTCGGGCAATCATCGCCATCGGAGATAACGCGACGCGTCGAAGGCTGTCTGTACAATTACGAGGCATCGAGTGGGTGACGGTCATACATCCACATGCATGGATACACCCGTCGGTACAGGTAGGGGCAGGAACGGTGGTTTTTGCGGGCGCAGTGATTCAGCCCGAGGCTCGAATTGGCAGCCACGTGATTATCAATACCGGTGCGACCGTTGACCATGAGTGTATCATCCACGATTATGCGCACATTGCCCCCGGTGCGCATCTGGCTGGTCGGGTAGAAATAGGGGAGGGGGCGTTTATCGGCATCGGCAGTAGCGTTATTCAATGCTGCAGAGTGGGGGCGTGGGCGGT
>BEHS01000274.1 GCA_002898895.1 bacterium HR16
TCGGTGTTCAGCGCATGGGGTGAGCAGATGGGGCTGGTGGGTACGTTGTGCCTGCTGTGTCTGTACGCCCTGTGGCTGGGGAGGGCGATACGCATCGCGCAAAGAGCCACCGTTACCGAAGACCGTCTGCTGGCAGCAGGTATCGCGGTGCTGCAAGGCACGCAGATAGTGCTTATCTGCGCGGGAATCACTGGACTGTTGCCGATGACCGGTATGTCGCTCCCCTTCATCGCGAGGGGCAACTCCGCTTTGCTGGCAAACTTCGCGATGGCGGGTTTGCTATACAATGTGACCGCGCAACCATCACCGCAGTCCGCCCCCTCTGCATCCAGCAGATACCGGTTTCGCTTGCGCGTGCTGGCCTGGGCATTTACTCTGCTCATACTGGGCGTTGTCGGCGCACGCTGCTTCTGGCTACAGGGAGTGCAGGCGGACGAAATAGCCACGCGGTCACTGCTGGTGCGCATGGCAAAGAGCGAACCCTACCGTGTGGGTAACCCCCGGCTGGAGGCTATCGAAAGAGGCATCCCTCGCGGACGGATTCTCGATGCCACCGGCGCGGTGCTGGCGGAAACACGGGGCGGGCGACGGGTCTATCCCTGTGGCGAAGCCTGTGCACAGCTGGTGGGCTGGCTGGATACCCGATTCGGGGGTCCCTCGGGAGCGGAGGCACGCTATAACCGACGCCTGCGGGGATATGATAGCCCGCACGACCTGCTGCGTCTCTATCGCCGAAAAGACCTGCCATTCTTCCTCCTGCCGAAAGGGCAGGACGTCGCGTTGACCATTTCTCGCGAGGCGCAACAGCGCGCACTGCGTGCCCTGCGTCAATCGTACCCTGATGGCAATGCGACCTTTGTGCTTCTGCAGCCGGAATCCGGGCACGTGCTGGTTGCGGTGGGCATACCTACCTTCGACCCCAACCGCCTCACCCCTGCGCTGTGGCAGCAGCTGCGCACCCGCAAGGACGCCCCGCTGGTGTTTCGCCCTGTAGACGGACTGTATGCGCCCGGCTCGGTGTTCAAGGTGGTAACCGCCGCCGCTGCGCTGGAAAAGGGCGTACCTTTGCGCCACCTGTGTCGTCACAGCGAGCGCAATGTGCGCTGGAAGGTGGGCGATAAAACCTTCGTCAAGCCTCGCCTCAGCGACCACCCATCCATGCGAGCGCATGGCACGGTAGGCTTGCGAGATGCGCTGAGGCTGTCCTGCAACCTCTACTTTGCGCATTTAGCCATCGCTCTGCAGCCGGATGCGCTGCACGAAACCGCCCGTGCGCTGGGATTCCAGCATATCCCTTCCCCCGAGCAGATGGCTGCGGAACTGCCCGATTGCGGTTTCGGGCAGGGCAAAATGCTGGCGTCGCCGGTGGAGGTGGCGAACCTGATGGCAACGGTGGCGCGAGGTGGCGTATGGCGCAAGCCGGTATTTACCCCCGGCAACAACCCGCCCAAGCCGGTACTGAGCGATGCTACTGCCGAGGCGCTTCGGCAGATGCTCGGCGAGGTAGTGCAAACTGGCACGGCGTACGGCATCTTCGCCGGAACCGGCTGGGAGGTATACGGCAAAACAGGAACCGCCGAGACCACCGAGGGCAATCGCAAGCCGCACGGGTGGTTCGCAGGCGTGGTGCAAAAGGGCAATCTGCCGCCGCTGGCGTTTGCGCTGATACTGGAACACGGCAGCAGCGGACGGCAGGCAGCTCGCACCTGCCGTAAGGTATTGCAACAGGTGCTGCCCGTGCTGGAGGGAAGATGAGGTACATCGGGCTTCTGCTTGTGTGCTTCTGTTTGCTGGCAAAGCACTGCCTATCTTCGCCCGGAGGTTTGTCTATGCGTGTGGAGACCGACCCGCTCACCCGCTATCTGCATATCATCTACTCCATACCAGACAATGCACCCGATATGGTAATGGTGGAATGCACCTGGTCGCCTCTCGACCGCGAGGAGTGGCGTCCTGCGAAAATAACACCCCTGCTTTCTGAGACCGGCTATCGTTTTGCCACCAGCCAGCAGTGGGAAAGCTGGACGGTGAAAGGTGTAGCCACCGAAAGGCGCGCCCGAGGACTACAGCGCACGATAGTTTTTAACCCTTACCCGGAGGCACAGCAGGACGGCAAGGTGAACGTGCGCTTCCGCGTGCGTGTACTTTCCCCCTCCGGCGAACTTCTGGCGCAGGATGAGACGCAGATTCACGCGGACAACTCCGATGTGGTGTATCTTGAAGACTGGTCGCAGGTGGTGCAGCATGGCGCCATCTCCACTACTGAACCCAGAGACGAGCGCAAATGGTGGTGGCGCTCCGATATGGACACTGGTATTGCCACCTTTGGCAACCTGCTCACGGGTAGCTCCGCTCCTGATACACCTTTACCTCAGTTAACCTATCCCTTGAACCTGCGGGGCTGGTATGCGATTTTCGTATGCACGCCGCCGACCGCAGGGGTGCGACTGCGCCTCAGTGGAGACGAGCGGTCAGACCTTGTTGTGTCACCGCGTCCGTTTCAGGAGGTACTGTGGGGATGGCGACAGATGGACAGGCAAAACCTGGTAATCGCCCAGCCGCACAGCTACACGGGATATGTCACCGGGCAGATAGACTATGTGAAGTTAGTACCGCTGACCGGGAAACAGGTACGCCAGCTGGAAGCGCAGTTCGGCAAGCCAGACCGCACGGTTGTTGCCTACTACGAACCGTATTCGTGGGCGTTCTTCGAGGACATCCAGCACACCTGGCAACATCGTGAGCCGCTTGTGGCTTTCAAGGAGGCGCGCGTGTCGCTGGTAGATGTGCAGATTGGACGCTTCGGTGCGAAAGTGGTCTATGAATCCCGACTGACCGACCAGCTGCTCTACTCCACCATCGGCGATCCGATTGGGGGCTCTGTTCCGCACACCGACAATGTGGGACGGATGCAACAGGTTACCAACACCCTGCAGGCGAACCTGCAATACGCCAGAGAGCTGGGAGTGCGCATTCACGCCAACTTCGGCGCGACCAACTGCTACCCGGGCACCCCCTTACAGGGCGATTTCTCCAAAAAGCACCCCGAATGGCTACGCGGACATGCACTGCGCTACGAAGTACCCGAAGTGCGTCAGTACATCCTCAGCCTCATCCGTGAAGCGCTGGATATCGGCACAGAAGGCATCTCTATCGATTTCTGTCGCTACCCCGAGGGCATCGATAAACCCGAAACCTGCAACCAGTTCCTGCGCGAGCTCAAAGGGTTGCGCCAGCAGTACGCCCGCCAGCGCAAAAAGCCCCTCCCTCTGTTTGTACGTTTCCCCGCAAAAGGCGTCCGGCTGTGGCAGAACTTTGACTACCGGACGTGGATTCGCGAAGGGCTGGTAGACGCACTCTGCCCCAGCAACATTCAGGGCAGACACATGCACTTCGATGTCACCGCCTACGTGCAGGCGGCAAAGGGCACGTCGGTGAAAGTCCTACCCGTCGTAGACGGGCTGAGCTGGGGTTTAGAAATGCCCGGTCCCTTCCTGTGGCGTGTGCACCAGCTGTATCAGGCGGGCGTAGACGGCATCTATATCTACCAGGCAGACGCCCGCGTGTGCACGCACAACCGCCCCGAAGACCGTCGTACCGTGCGCATGGTTTCCAGCAGCGAGGCGGTGCGTCGCTACTGGCAGGAGCAGGAACGCCTTCGCACTCGCCATAGCAAGGGTATCTATCTGCAACCATCCGAAGACGGAGATTACAGCTACCATCCTTGGGAACGGGCGCGCATCTGGCTGGAAGGTATCAAAACGAGCGAGGTAGAGGTCTATCTGGATGGCAAATTGGTCAGTCGGTTCCCACAACCGCCCTATCTGGTGGGCACGGAGGAGTACGATTCCGACAGCGTGATCCCGCCCGGTGAACACACCCTGCTCCTCCGCGCCCGCGACGGGGACGGGTGGCTGGAGGAGGAGTTTATTGTCAAAGGGGTTCGCTAAAGGGGAGGGCGAGGCTCCCGCCGAGCCGTTCGGTTTGTGGTCGCGACGGAGCGCGACCATCCAGCACAGGCAATTGGAGGGCGAGGCTCCTGCCGAGCCGACTTCGCCAGATGTGAGGAGTCTGTACGGCTTCACCCGTAGATGTCCCCCCACCCTGCTCTCTCATCTCATTGCTGCTGACCTGCAGGTCTTTTGCAGGTAACCGGCAAAATGGGGAGTCAAGAGGGTATTCGCAGACCCTTGTTACACAGGAGGTGACAGGATGGCGAACGCAGTGCCCCCTGAGTACTTGAACAAGGTCTACCTGGGCGACGTGATGGACTTGCTCAAATCGCTACCTGATCGATGCGTGGATATGGTGTACGGAGACCCCGACTACAATGTGGGTGTGAAGTATGGAGACAAATCATACACGCGCAATTTCGATGAGTACATCGAGTGGTATATCGAGCTCGCTCGCGAGTCGTTGCGTGTGCTGAAAGACGACGGAAACATGTTCCTGATCAACTACCCGAAGCAGAACGCCTACCTGCGCGTGAAGTACCTGGATGAAGCGTGTTACGCGGTGCATGACTACGTCTGGATTTATAATACCAACGTAGGACACAGTCCGCGCCGATTCACTACGGCACACAGAAGT
>BEHS01000275.1 GCA_002898895.1 bacterium HR16
ATGCCTTCCTGCCCCATGTGGAGAACGGCACGATTATCCTGATGGGCGCGACCACCGAGAACCCTTACTTTGCAATCAACGCACCGTTGCTCAGTCGTTCGCGGGTGTTGCGCTTCGAGCCGTTGAACGAGGAGCACCTGCGCGTCATCGTGGAACGCGCTCTCGCTGACGAGGAGCGTGGGCTGGGCAAACTGCGTGTTCATCTTCCTCCGGAGTGCATGGACTATCTGTTGCGAATCGCCAACGGGGATGCCCGCGTAGCGCTGAACGTACTGGAGGCGGCAACCGCCCTTGCCGAACCCGACACGCAGGGCAGGCGCACCATCACGCTGGAGATGCTGGAACAGGTGGTACAGCAGAGGGCGGCGCGTTACGACCGCGAAGGCGATGAGCACTACGATACCATCTCTGCGTTCATCAAATCCGTGCGCGGTTCCGACCCCGACGCGGCGCTGCACTACCTCGCCCGCATGATTCGCGCCGGAGAGGACCCCCGTTTCATCGCCCGTCGGCTGGTTATCCTCGCCAGCGAGGACATCGGCAACGCCGACCCCCACGCCCTGCTGGTAGCGGTGGCGGCGATGGAGGCGGTGCAGTTTATCGGACTGCCCGAAGCGCAGATTACGCTGGCGCAAGCCACCACCTACCTTGCCTGTGCGCCCAAGAGTAACGCCAGCTACGTCGCGCTGAACAAAGCTCTGCACGACCTGGAGACACAGCCGCTGGCTCCTGTGCCTCTACACCTGCGCGACGCCAGCTATCCGGGCGCACAGCAACTGGGGCACGGCAAGGAGTACATCTACCCGCACAACTACCCCGGGCACTGGGTACCCCAGCGTTACCTGCCCGAAGGCAACTGGAACCTGCCCTACTACGAGCCTTCCGACAGCGGGCTGGAACGCAAAATCGCGGAACGCCTGCGGCAACTGCGCGAGCGTCTGGAACGCCCTTCCGCTCCCCATGATGAAGACGAAACCGCCTCGAACCCTTGACAAAGCGCAGGTTGTTGGGCATAATATATAGCGGTTGCTGCGGGGTCGTTCAGCGGCAGGACGCCTGGCTCTGGACCAGGTAACGGTGGTTCGAATCCATCCCCCGCAGCCATTTTTGTTTCATAGCTCCATCTCCCGCTTCATCCGTTCGTACCACTTTCCCAGAGGCTGGCGCACGAAGTAGAGCCGAGTCAGTGCTTTTGCCGTCTGCCCCGGTTGCATGGTGCCAAACGACGGCGCGCTGTGGATGCAGGAGTACTCCATGTTCTGGAAGAGGAACAGAGCCGGTCTGGAAACTGTAGCCGCCAATCGCTTCCCATCAGGGGCGACAATCGCCATCCAGCCTTCTGCAACTACATCGGCAGGCGTTGCCTTGAAATTCGCCACAAAGGGAATCTGCGCGCCCGGCGGCGCTCCTTCCACGCTGTACAACTGCACCGTAGGGCGGTCGCTGAACACACGGGGCAATTCCACCAATCGCTGGAACTTCCCCTTTACCCTCACCCAGTGGCGCAGACACTCATTATCCCGCAGTACGCTGGAACCGCAGTTGAAGCAGTTGAACGCCATGCTGTTCTGCCACACGCGATGACTACAATTGGTTAGCGTAATGACCGCGTCCACATAGTCCTCATAGGGCGTGATAACCAGACGATAGCGAAGCTCGTCCGGCATCTCGCCAGCGCTTTCCCATGCGCCATCGCCTATCTCTCTCCATCGTGGTTTGAGGGCGCCGAACCATATCGCCCGTGCCGCATCGCCAATAGCTTCCGGAAAGCCCAGCACAAAGCGATCATTGGGGAAGGCGGGCACGTTCGATAACACCGCCGCCATCTGACCCTGCACTCCCTCCACCCGGATAGATGCCATCAGCGCACCTCCTTCGCACAGCGAAACCCGTACATATCGCTTCGGTTGGTTCGCCAGCCGCTCATATTGCGCGCCGCTATCCGCAAGTTCAACGGGCTTCGCGTTAACCAGCAGCCGCCTTTCAACACTCCCACCGCCGGGTTCAGCCTGTCCGCACACCACTCGGCGACATTGCCCACCATGTCCATCACGCCGTAGGGACTGGCGCCTTGCGGAAAAGAACCCACGGGTGCGGTGTTGGGCATCCCGTTTCGCGGCTGACGGTTCCAGCAGCAGGCGTCGGGGTCAAAGCGGTTGCCCCATGGATAGAGACGGCGGTCTGTGCCCCGTGCCGCCTTTTCCCACTCGGCTTCGCCGGGCAATCGCGCTCCCAGCCACTTCGCGTATGCCTCTGCATCCTCCTGGCTCACGAAAACCACCGGATGGTCTAACAGTTCCTCAGGAGGAGTACCACCACGCCAGTGCAGCGGAGGCGGATAGCCCGTAGCCCGGCAGAACTCGGCATATTCCCTGTTGGTGACGGGGTACTTCTGGATGACAAAGGAGGGCACATACACCTCCCGACTTTGTTCTCCGCTCAGCCAGGAAGGATGATGACGATACTGCCGTGCGAGACGGAGTACCTCTTCCGGGGAGGTTCCCATGATAAACGTGCCTTCTGGAATCACTATCCATTCATTGGCGACCACATGGCACCTCCTACAACAGGTTCGCCGCCATCTTCTCTATCTCGTCGAATCGCTCGTCCGCTAAATACGCGCCGTAATGCACCAGTCCGCGCTCGGGGATATGTTGCCACGCCGCCCACGGCGATGATTTGCGCCAACCTTTGACCTGCGCGCTAACCAGCGCACGCTCGGCACGGATGAAAGCTTCCAGCTTTGCCTCACTCCAATGAGGCATCGCTCTCGCTACCTTTGCAAGACGGTCGGTAATGAGTTCCGCATAGCACCTGCCGAGGTCCGCAGAGGCTCCCTTCTCGATGGTGTCGCTCGCGCCATATTCGGGGTCATTGCGTATGCGCTTGATGTCCACCAGCTCCGGCAGGAGATACATCATCAGCGAAGTCTCGCCGATGCCCGCGTGGTCGCCCAGATAGCCGGCGTCTTGCGCCAGCCAGTATTCGGGCGTGCCCAGCACAGGGATTTGCAGTCGCTCCGACATACGCGCAGCGGTCTCACGCACCACAATTTGCTGGTTGTGTCCGTAGTGACCGGTGAGCATGATGATGGCGCGGAATCCCTGACGATGGAACTCGCTACACAGCTTCTCCAGCCATGGGCGAAGCAGGTAGTTATCCCACGTGAATTCGGGCTCCATGACCACTGTGGCGGGTTTGTCCAGTCCGCCCATGCCGCCGAATACCGGAGGGTGTACCACACCCCCTCCTGCTTTTTTCGCCCCCAGCACGCATAGCGCGTGTGCCTTCAGCGCATCCAGTCCCAGGCAGTTGTGTTCGCCGTGCCACTCCACCGTGCCCAGCGGCAGAAACACCACAGGCAACGCCTTCACCGCCGCACGAAACTCTGCGGGTAACATCCGTTCCCACCGGATGGTTTCTCTGGGCATCTTATGCAACCTCCTCACGCGGTTCCTTCATAAAACAGGGCAGTCGCGCAGCGACTGCCCTGCTCACAGTATTACGCCACACCCAGCAGCAGGTCTATCACCAGCTGGTCCAGCTTCTCATAGCCCAGCCCTTTCTTGCCCAGTGCCTCGATATCGAACTGCTTCTGGCGCAGAGCCTGCGCGTTTTGCGGGGAGTAGCTGCTCATCAGGCTCTCCAGCTCGGTGTCGCGAGGACGAATCTGTGCCAGCAGTTCCTGAATGGCGGGATGCTCGTTGAACTGGCGCGCCTTCTCCTTCAGAATCAGATAGGTGCGCATACAGCCCTTCGCGAACTCCCACACGCCCTCTTCGTCCTCGGTGCGGTAGGCGTGCGCGTCGAAGTGGCGCGGACCGTCGTAGCCGTGGTCCTCCAGCAGTTTCACCAGGAAGAACGCGCCCTTGATGTCCTCCGAGCCGAAGCGCAGGTCCTGGTCGAAGCGGTTGAGCTTCTGGGCGTTGAGGTCGATATGGAACAGCTTGCCCGCTTCCAGAGCCTGTCCGACGGCGTGCGCGAAGTTCAAGCCCGCCATGTGCTCATGGGCGACCTCGGGGTTCACGCCCACCATGTCGGGGTCGTCCAGCGTGTTGATGAACGCCAGCATCGCGCCCACATTGGGCAGGAAAATGTCGCCGCGCGGCTCGTTGGGCTTGGGTTCCATCGCGAAGCGCAGGTTGTACTTGCGGTCTTTCACGTAGTGAATCAGGAAGTTGATGCACTCGCGATAGCGTTTGATGGCGTCGGTGGGGTCTTTGGCGGCGTCACACTCGGTGCCTTCCCGTCCGCCCCAGAAGACGTATATCTCCGCGCCCAGCTCCACCGCCAGGTCTATCGCCTGCATGGACTTCTGCAGGGCATAAGCGCGCACCTTCGGGTCGTTGGAGGTGAACGCGCCGTCCTTGAAAACGGGGTGGTAGAACAGGTTGGTGGTGCCCATCACCAGCTTCATGCCATAGTCGTCCAGCGCTTTCTTGAACTCCTTCACGATACGGTCGCGCTCGGCAGGGGTAGCGTCGATGGGTACCAGGTCGTTATCGTGCAGGTTCACACCGTATGCGCCCAGTTCGGAAAGCTTCTGCACCGCGCGGATGGGGCTGACCGCATCGCGCACCACGTC
>BEHS01000276.1 GCA_002898895.1 bacterium HR16
GCGCACCGCACCCTCTGATTCGTAGCACAACTGCGAGGTGTTCCATCCCGTTGCCATCGGCTGATCTTTGACCGATACCAGCAACGTATCGGCACGATCGGGGTGGAAGGATACTTGAAGTGCACCGGAGGTTACCTTCGGCGCCTCTGCCGGCATCGCTTCAACGGCAGGAGGTTGCCACTGCGGTGGCGATGGTGTCACGCGCGGCGAGAAGCGTATGTACGCTACCACGCACTTGCCCGAGGTGCCGGGAGGGTCTATTCTTATCCATGCACGGGGACCCAGCGCAGGCAGAGGCATCCTCAGCATCACCCAGTCGTTCGTGTTGACGAAGCGACGCGCAGAGCGTTCCTCTGCCGTGCCCTGTCCGGGGCGGGCATAGAAGATTTGTAGCATCCCCTTTTGCTCGCTTTTGAGGCGAATCTCCAGCCAGAGCGGAACGCCTTCTGGAAACTCACGCACGGGACCGTGTGTGTAGGGGTCATACCCGCCGATTTCGATCACCATGCCCTCCGGCGAATGGCTGATACGGGAGATGTGATGCGTCGGTTGCCATTCAGCAACAGTTTCCGGGCGGGTGAAATCGAACGAGGGTAATTCTTGCGAAGACTGCGTCAGGCATGTAACGCACAACAACGCGCCTGCGGCAATCAAAACCACATTTGGAAAGAACGCCATCACCTGCACACTCCTGTCCTTAAAGGGTTCACCAAAAGCCCTATTTCGTGATGCTGTGAGGTTTCCCTGCTATATACCCGAAAATGAGCACGCCGACGGCGGTGGCGCATCCAAGCAGTGACAGAAACAACCCGATGCGCAAAGTATCTGGCTCGTACCGCCAGAGGAGATGAGAGGCAGAAGACGGCACTGTGACAACACGGAAGACGTTCTGAAAGATGCGCCACGATTGAGGTTTGCCGTTCACCCAGATCTTCCACCCCGGATAGGCGGTGTCGGTCAGCACGATATCGCCGGCGGGCGCATTCACTACCTCCACCTGCTGCGGCAACGGGTCGCGAACAGGCAACGCTTCACCGGAGTGTGCCGTCCACGCACGCATCGGCGGGTCAGACAGGGGGAATACACGCCAGTCGTCGGCGGTTTCACCCGTTGCGACCGCACCGACGCCTGCCCTTTGCAGTTCTCGAAGCAGTTCATCCCTCTGAGGAGACTGTTTCCACTGCTGAGCGAGGGTCACATAGTATCTCACCGCTCGTTTCACCGCTACCGGTTCATAGCCTGATGCCTCTGATACCCCCCACATCATGCCGATGTTCGAACCGAGCATCTCCTGCCAGCGACGCAGGTATTCAGGCGAGGCGGGTCCGTAGTACAGGTAGCTCACGTATTTGCGCCACATCGGCACCTGCTCGGGCACGAAAAGCCTGCCCCCTGTGCGCGCTACTGTTTGTGTGGTGCTCGGAGGCTGAGTAAACGTCGCCATGGCGGTAGTTGGGTTGGCAGGCATCGCTGGCGGCAGCAGTTCAAAAAGAATCAGTGCCATTCCCGCCCACCAGCGACGCGATGGAGAGAGCCGCAGGACAAGCAGGGCGAAGACCGCTATTGCTACCGCTCGCTTGCAACCGGCTGTAGCGGTCGCGTGTGCCGAGCCAACAAGGGCTGGTGAGATGGTCTCGGGGCGGCTGGCGCGAATCACGTCATGACGCGCTGCCCACTCGATGAGGTGTGCGCCCTGCCAGCTCCACAACAAGGCGAGAAGAACCAGCACCAACGGCAACAGCAACCACCTTCGCGAGAAGCGCAGGTGCTCCCAGCCCAGCGCAGCAGCAACGCACAGCGCGAAATCGGTGGGAATCAGCCAGCGGGCGGGGTCGTGAAAGGCTTTTAGCCCGGGCAGCAGGTAGTAAGCAAGGATATACAGCCCACCGGAAGTACCCAGCGCCAGCCACCAGCTGAGGAAGGCAACAATCAGCCAGAATCGCGCTGCGGGACGCACCTTCCAGGCAACGAATGCCGCCATGAGAGGCAGAACGCCCACCGTACAGGCGACTTCCCAGTAGTTCCCTCTACCCAACCAGTTGCCCTGCCAGGGAACGCCGTACAGGTTGGGCACGAACAGAAGGAGAGTCTGCTCCGGGCGCAGGGGGAAGCGGTTCACCCCCCACACGGAGAGGTTCACACGGGGTGTCTCGTGAAGGAGCTGAAGCATCGGCAACCAGTGTACCGCCGACAGGAGCAGACCACCCGCAACGCCGGGTAACAGAGGCAGCAGTGGACGCAAACCTGCACTTGTCGTCCGCCAGCCTGCCCATGCTGTACCGAGCAGCAACGCCATGTAGGCGACCTGTGCATGTCCCGCCAGAAGGAGCAGGGCAACCACCACAGCCAGCGTTACCACCCTGCCGGCACTGCTATCCTGTAATGCGCGCTCTACCGCCCACATCAACCATCCGATGAGGGCGATGCTCTGGAACATGCCCGGGAACTGCGCCCGTGGCACGAAGGCTCCGCATAACATCCATGCGGTGCTTGCCAGCAACGCGGGACGGAACCCAACATTCAGCGCGCGCAGGAACAGCCACATTCCTGTGCCACCCAGCCACAGATGCAACACCGTGTTCCATGAGAGATAGGTGGCAGGATGCATCAGAGGAAGCAGGAGCGTGGAAGGATAAAAAAGCCACTCCTGTGGGTTTCCCACAAACGGCTGCCCGAAGAGGATGTGGGGATTCCAGAGAGGCAAGATGCCCTGTGTCAACCAGCGGCGAGCGAAGGTGGTCATGGGTAGAAAGTAAAGCATCAGGTCGCCCCAGTAGAGCACTTGCCGGGCGAGAACAACCTTCCAGAAAACAGACGCCGCCACGAGGGCAAACCACCCCAGCGCAGCGGCGTGCTCCCTGCGGTGTAACACCGCCGAACTCCGCTTACTTCGGACTGGCTATGGCAACGAGCAAGCTGAGCACGAAGAAGCCCACGGCGATGTAACGGGTAATCATCGCCAGCTGCTCATCACGCCCCAGCTTGCCGCGAAATTGCGAGCTCACCTGTCCGCCCACCGTGCCCGACAGCCCTTCATGTCGCGTGGTCTGCATGGCGACAATGAAGATAAGCGCGATGGCGAACAGTACTTGCACGATAACCAGGAAGGTGTACATCTATACTCTCCTTCGAGTATTTCGATGCGCTGCGGACAAACGGTGCGCCACCAGCACGCGGCGACTGCTGGAACGCGCTTTGCCGGAGGATGCCGACGATGCGGCTTCGGTATCGCTCCCTTCGGACAGGGTATTGTACGGCTCCTCCGGACTGGATGCCACGTTCACGTCGTCCGCTATGATATCGCTTTGCGACACCGTTGGCTCGGTGTAACTGCTCGGCTCGGCGTAGCTGCTGTAGTCCGAGTAGCTTCGGCGCGGAGAGCTGCTGTAGTCGGTATCCAGCGACAACGTGTTCACAATATCGTTAGAAGCACGCCGAAACTCGCGGATGGCGTTACCTAACGAGCGACCGATCTCGGGCAGCTTCTTCGGACCGAAGATAATCAGCCCGATGATGAGTATCATCATCACTTCGCCAAAGCCGAGGCTCCCAAACATTATACTCCCTCCAGCCCCTGTCGCAGCACATCATTGCTGTTAATATTTTACCACAGTTTACCAGTGTCCGCTTTAGCCTGCCACTTCGATCGCCGGTGGGTTCGCGAAGTCCTGCCACCGCTGGGCAACTTTCCCTTCGGTAGCATTGCCCCGATGAATACATACGCGGAACCGCCAGCGCAGGCTTTCACCATGAGGCAGGGTATACTCGCCGTGCTCCCGTCCCTGTGTGAACGCTGCCAGACCGAACGGATTCACCGTCATCAGCCCGTAGTCGCGCACATGCCACCACGCGGGATGCCGAAAACTGGAAGGATGTTGCAGGATGGCGATTCCAACCGGAACTCCCTGCACCTGTCCGCTGTAGTCGCACCAGTGTGCTCGCTTGCCCCATGTTTGCGGTTCGTTCACTCCGCCTTCCGAGTTTTCGATGCGCCCGCCACGCGGCACGTCCATCGAGGACGCCACCCGCACCGATAGAATACCGCCCTCTTTTGTGTCGCCAAAATGCACGTCGCCCTCTGTAGCGGTCAGGGTCACTTCCACGTCCATCAGGTGCTCCTCGTGGGGCAGGGGGAAGACGCGCACTTTCAGGTACTGCTCCAGCAGCTTCTTCCCTTGCGAGTCTGTCCAGTCGCTCAGGGTCTCAAAACCGCCGCACACGATGCCGCTATAGGTACTCACCGTCTGGCGGTGTAATGTATAACCGTGTCCGGGTTCCTCGCTCCAGTTATCCACACCGTTCACGTCACCAAAGGCAATCCACATCGAACGATGGTGTACATGGTCGTTGGTCTCGCCGGGTATGTCATGACGCATGGGCCAGTGTCGGGTAACGCTCACGCCCCCCGGACCACGCAGAGGGTAGAGGCAGGGACGTGCAGGATTGCCCGCCTTGATGTAGGCGGTGAACAGGTTGCCATCGGTGTATATCGCAATCCGGTCCTCGCTTTCCTCTACGCTTACCCGGTGAGTATG
>BEHS01000277.1 GCA_002898895.1 bacterium HR16
AGATTGGCTACAGCCTGCTCGACCAGAGCGCACATGACCTGATTACCCGCGCGCACGAAAAGGGCATTGGCGTGCTTATCCGCAGTGGGCTGGCGGCAGGATGGCTTACCCCGCGAGCGTTGACCGTGCCCCCCGAACAGCGTCCGCCGAAGGTGCAGAGGTTACTGAAACTGTGCAACGGCGATGCAGAACTGCTTCACGCGCTGGCTTTGCACTTTCTGCATCGGCATCCGGGAATCAGCTCGGTGCTCATCGGCACGCGGCGGGCGGAGAATCTGAGAAAGAACATCGAACTGCTCCAGCGTCCGGTGGACGAGAACCTGCTGCAGGAAGCGATGGTTGTCGGAAACTAGAGCACCCGCAACATACCGCGCTTCCTGCGCACGTTGAGCGCGGCTTCCACCGTTTCGATGCGAAACTCGCGCATGAACTCGGCAAGACGCTGGTCATCCGCCAGCTCAGGGCTGTCCTTTAACCCATCCAGCACTGCCCGCACGACCGCGTCCACAACCGGTGAGGCAAACTCCTTGCGCAAAGCGTAGAAGGAGCGTTTGCCGCGCTGTTCTTCTGCCAGCAGGCCCGCCTCCTTCAGTATCGCCAGGTGCTTGCTCACGGTGGACTGGCTCAAGCCCAGCACACCCATCAGCTGACATACGCACAGCGACCCTTCCTGCAAAAGCGCAAGTATCCGCAGGCGATTGCTGTCCGCCAGCGCTTTGAATAACCGTTCCATTTCCGAAAGGGTGGTCATTTTTTGCACTCTCCACACCCTATTATACCTCAAAATCTTGATTTATTTCCAAAAATGTGATACAATTATATCGTCAATTAGAGATATGAAGAAGGGTTTATCATGACACAGGAAGTGGTCATCGTTGTCGGTCTGAGCATCCTCTCTTTCATCTCGGGGATGCTCGGTTTAGGGGTAGCATTTGCCGCCATCCCCTTTCTGGCACTGTTTATGAATGACCTGGTGCATCAGGTGCAGCCGTTGAGTTTGACGCTGAACGGCATCACCGCGATGTTTGCTACTCTGGGCTTTGCGCGATCGGGGTATATCGACTGGAAGAAAGCGTTTATTCTGGCGGTTGTCTGCACCATCAGCGCGCCGGTGGGTTCCCTGCTGGCACAGCACATCCCCCAGACAACGATTTGGGGCATCTATCTGGTGGCTGTGGCGTATCTTGCCTATCGGTTGTTCAAGCCGGTAAAAGGCGAAAGCCAGGAGCAACCGCGTTTTCTGCTCGTGCTGGTGCTGGCGGTACCGATTTCCGTGCTGAGTGGCTTGCTGGGGGTGGGACCGGGTTTCCTGCTGATGCCTACCCTGATCCTGGTGGGTTTTGAGCCGAAGATGGCGGCGGGCATCAACGCCTTTGCCGTCACACCCCCATCCTTCTCCGCACTGGTTCCTCATCTGTATACAGCGCAGTTCGACATGGGATTAACCGGGTGGTGCATTCTGGTGGGTGTTATCTTCTCGTACCTCGGCGCAAAAGTCACCAGCTTGTATGTGCCCGACCAGAGGCTGAAGCAGGTGTTTGGGGTGCTTATCGTGGTTATGACTTTATATAAAGTCGCCACGCTCATATCTCACGGAGGAAGATAGCAGATGATAGCAGATGTGCTTCGCGGTGGATTACTGGCTCTGCAGGACTATGTAGTGTACCACGTGCTCACCTGCCTGATACCGGCGTTTCTGCTGGCAGGAGGCATGGTGGCGTTTGTGCCGAAAGAGGCGGTGCTGCGCTATCTGGGTATCGCCTCCCGCCGTATCGTCACTTACCTCAGCGCGGCGTTCGCCAGCTTCTTCGTGGCGGCGTGCTCCTGCACGGTGATTCCGGTATCGGCAGGGGTGTACTTCGCAGGAGCCAGCATCGGCGCGGCGTTCATCATCTTGTGGGTGGCACCGGCTACCAACGTGCTCGCCCTCACGTACACCGGCGCGATTATCGGCTGGGAGATGGCGGTAGTGCGCATCGTCAGTGCGTTTCTGATGGCACTCGTGGTGGGTGCAGTAATGACCGCTGCCTTCCACCGTGAGGAGATGGCACGGCTGGCGGAGGCGCAGGCAGTGAACGACGGTGCTCCATCTGACCCTGACGCAAGGGTCAAGTGGAACGACATTGTGCTCCTGCTGTTGATAGTCAACGACCTGCTTGCGCCCAACTACGTCATACGCACCGGTCCTTACTGGCAGAAGGTGGTCGTGTGGGCAGCAGGGATGGTGGTGGTCGCCGCCTACACCTGGCGCACCAAGAGCGGCGAGGAGATACGCCACTGGCTGGGTGAGACGTGGTGGTTTGTGCGCATCATCCTGCCCCTGCTGCTGGCGGGCGTGTTCATCGTGGGCGTTATCGGCGCGCTGTTGCCCCAGCAGCTGGTGGAGAAGCTGGTGGGCGGGAACAGCCTGCGGGCGTCCTTCACTGCCACGCTGGTGGGCGCGATCAGCTACTTCGCCACCATGACCGAAGCGCCGTTCGTGCACAAGCTGATGCAGCTGGGTATGGGCAAGGGACCTGCGCTGGCGCTGTTGTTAACCGGTCCCGGCTTGAGCCTGCCCAACTGGATAGCCATCGCCCGCGTGTTCGGCGTGCGCAAGTCGGCGGTGTACGTGGTCACGCTCATCGTGCTGGGCACGCTGGTGGGCTGGGTGGCAGGTAACGTCGTATGGCGTTCATGAGATAAAACCAAACAACAGGAGGTGTCGCTATGAAGATAGAGGTACTCGGTTCCGGTTGCCCGCGATGCCACACTCTGGAAAAAAACGCCAGACAGGCGGTGCAACTGCTGGGACTGAACGCTGAGGTGGAGCACGTGACGAACCTGCAGCATTCCATCAAGCGGATGCAGGAGGTGCGTGCGATGAGCACGCCGGCACTGGTGGTGGATGGCAAGCTGGTGCTGCAGGGCAAAGTGCCGAGCGCGACAGAGCTGGTACAGTTACTCGCCTCAGAGGTGGCGACGCAACAGGGATAGCGAAGGCAGGAAAAACTCACTCCGGGGGTGAATTATTTCTACCGGAGGACATCTCATACATGCCCAGAGTGAGAGTGCTGGTTACCCTGAAACCCACCTTGCTGGACGCCCAGGGCAGGACGGTGCAGGAAGCGTTACATGCCCTGGGCTATGGCAACGTTAATCAGGTGCGCATCGGCAAGGTGATAGAAATGGATATTGCCGATGAAGGGCAGTCGGTGCAGGCGCAGGTGAAGGAGATGTGCGACCGCCTACTGGCGAACCCGGTCACCGAACTGTACGAGATCGAGGTGCTGGAATGAGGTTTGGGGTGGTAGTGTTCCCCGGCTCCAACTGCGATGCCGACGCCTACTACGCTATCCGTGACGTGCTGCAACAGCCGGTGGAGTACATCTTGCACCAGGATAATGACCTGCATGGTGTGGATTGTGTGATTCTGCCGGGCGGGTTCTCGTACGGCGACTACCTGCGTTGCGGGGCGATTGCCCGTTTCTCGCCGGTGATGCAGGCGGTAGAGGAGTTCGCGAGGCAGGGAGGACTGGTTATCGGCATCTGTAACGGTTTCCAGATTCTCTGTGAGGCGCACCTGTTGCCGGGCGCGCTGGTGCGTAACGAGGGGTTGCGCTTCGTGTGCAAACACGTGTACCTCCGCGTGGAGAACACCGATACCCCGTTCACCAACCAATGCCGGCAGGGAGAGGTGCTGTGTATTCCCATCGCGCACGGCGAAGGGCGTTACGTGTGTGACCGCGAGACCCTGCAGGAGCTGCAGGCGAACAACCAGATAATCTTTCGCTACTGCGACAGCACCGGCGCGTTGACCAGAGAAAGCAACCCCAACGGCTCGCTGGCGAATATCGCGGGCATCGCCAACGAACGCTTCAACGTGATGGGCATGATGCCCCATCCCGAACGCGCCTGCGAGGCGATGCTGGGTTCCGAAGACGGGCTGAAGATTTTCCAATCCATCGTGCACTCCGCGCTGGCGGTGGCACGGTAGCAAGGACGGTGCAATATGGCGAACCTCAAAGAGGGCGACCGCGTGCAGATTGTATCGCGCGAACAGACAAACGGCGACATCAAGGAGCGCAGCTACTACCCTTATATGGGTGGCTTGAGGGGTACCATCTACCGCCTGTATAGCGATGGGCGTGCAGCCGTACAGGTGGACCTGGATAGCTTGCCCGAAAAGGTGCTGACGCGCCACACGGAAGCGCAGGAGCGCATGAAAAACCGATGGATAGAGAGCCTTTCGGAAGAGGCGCGTTCACGCCTGACGCCGGAGGAGCGCGAGTTTCACCTGAACTACGTGCTGCTGGTGCGTGTGGAAGACCTGCAGCCCGAGGGCAAGCGTGCCCGCGCGACAACCGCTGCCAAAACCACCGAACCCGCGGGCAAAACGACCTCTGCTCGCACCACCTCAAAGCCTGTTGCCGATACCGCTGCCGCCCAACCCAAAATGCGAGCTGCTTCCACTCCTTCGGCAAGTGGGCAGACAGCTGCTCGACAGAGGACACAGGCAGCTGCTGCTCCCTCTGCGGCAGAAGCCGAAGCT
>BEHS01000278.1 GCA_002898895.1 bacterium HR16
CCCCCTACTCCTCTCTCTCTCCCTACTCTCTCTACTTACTCTTCCTTTCTCTTTCTTCCCCTTCCTCTCCTCCTCTCTCCTCCCTTTCCTCTCTTCCTTTTTCCTCCTTTTCCCTTCCCTTCTCCTTTTCTCATTTCTGTGTTGGTGGGCTGGTGGCAGGAATGCAGGTAGTGGACGCTACCGACCCGACGCACCCTCGTGAGGTCGGCAGACGCAGGCTAGCAGACTGGGTACTGAATCTCTCCACCTCCGGACACTATGCATACGCAGCAAGCTGGGAGCACGGGTTACAAGTGCTGGACATCTCCAATCCGTTCAACCCGCGAGAGATAGGTTCCGCTGATACCCCCGGTTTCTCCGTTGGTGTCGCCGTGGTGGGCAACCGCGCATACGTTGCGGACGGCTATGCGGGATTGCAGATTTTCGATATCAGCAATCCAGCCTTTCCTGTGAAGCTGGGTTCTATCGATACGCCGAACCAGGCTTTCGATGTATTTGTTTCCGGTTCGTTTGCCTATGTTGCTGATGTGCAAGGCGGCTTGCGTATTATCGATGTTTCCAACCCATCACGCCCCACAGAAACAGGATTTTACAATCACCACGCCAAAGGCATCTACGTGTCCGGCTCTTACGCCTACGTCGCCGGGGGAGAAGGTGGGCTGAGGATTGTAGATGTGTCCGACCCCGCTCACCCCAGAGAGGTTGGTTTCTACTCGACAACCGGCGACGTGTGGAGCGTTGCGGTGGTGGGGACGCTTGCCTATATCACCGAGGAAACAGGTGGTCTATCGGTTATAGATGTCAGTGACCCATTTAATCCGGTGCTGGTCGGTTACCACGACACACCGAGCCTTGCATTGCGCGTGGCGACAGACGGCAACTACGTGTATCTCGCGAACTACGATTCCGGTGTGTTTATCTTCCGCTACACGGGCAGTGTCTCCAACCATCCACCGCGCGTGCCGACCTTGCTGGCACCGAATGAGGACGAGACCGTCTCTACCGCAACCCCTGCATTCAAGGTGAAAACCGACGACATAGACGGTGACCGCGTGAAGTTCGAGATACAGGTTGCCAAAGGGAACGATGTAAGGACCTTCGCCACCGATTTCGTTGCCAGCGGGGAGGAGGCGGTGTATACCGTCCCCGCGGAACAGGCGTTGATAGCGGGACAGTGGAGCTGGAAAGCGCGCGCCGTAGACGACAAGGGAGCTGTCAGCAACTGGAGCGCGGCGCGAACCCTTACCGTAAACGTTAACACACCTCCCACTGTGCCGACGCTTATTGCCCCTGCGAGCGGTGCGACCGTCTCCGCTACACCCAGCCTGACCCTCAGCGCAAGTGACCCCGATGGCGAGCGCGTGAAGCTGGAGATACAGGTCACCGGCGGCACGGAGATGCGCACCTTCACGATAGACTACGTGGACAGCGGCACGGAGGCGACGTACACCGTTCCCGCAGACCAGCCACTATCGGATGGACAGTGGAGCTGGCGAGCGAAGGCGATAGATGAACGGGGCGCGGAGAGCGGCTGGAGCGAGGCATGGAATTTCACTGTGGCGGTCAACCGCGCTCCGGCAACGCCAACTCTGATTGCACCCGCCCCGGGCGCGGTGGTCACCCCGACACCGACCTTCCGGCTCAAAACCGATGACCCGGGCGGCGACAGGGTGAAGTTTGTGATACGCCTGAACAAAGACGCAGAGGCGCGAACCGTCATCACGGGGTTCGTCAACAGCGGCGCAGATGCCGCCTATACCGTGCCGTCTGCTCAGCCGTTGTCGCAGGGGCTGTGGAGCTGGCGTGCGAAGGCGATAGATGAACAGGGCGCGGAAAGCGGATGGAGCGCGCCACAGGAGTTCACCGTGCGCGTCGACAAGCCCGACCTGGTGCCCTCAGAGGTAACCGTCTCCTCGCCGAAGGCAATGACGGGCGGAGTAGTGACCGTTAGTGTTCGGGTGACCAACCGGGGCGACGCGCCTGCGTCCTCTTCCGGGGCGCGAGTACAGCTCAGCCGCTCTGCAACCGCTCCGTCCACCTCCGACCGCGTGTTGACGGAGTTCCTCACCCCGACGCTGGGAGTCAATCAGTCCATCACCCACGAGAGCCAGGTCATCATCCCGACCGATGTGCAGCCGGGCGATTACACCGTCTGGGTCATCGTGGACGCTAACGGTGCGCTCGATCAGTCGGACAGGAGCAACGACCAGAGCAAGGTCACCCTCAGGGTGGTGCCCAGTGCACAGGTGTGGCTACCGGCTGGCGTGAACACGCTTGGCGTTAGCACCTCCTCCGAAGAACTCGCCCCCGGCAAGATTGGTTTGTCGGGGATGGCGATGAAGCGATGGGAACCCGATTCAGGGTACATGGATGTGGGCGAAGCGCAACCCCTGCAGGCGGGCAAAGCGTACTGGGTGAGAGTCCCCCGGAGTATGGCGATACGGGTTCCTGCGGAGACCTCTGCAGAGCCAGCGGTTATCCGCCTGCAGCGCGGGTGGAACCTGATAGCCTGTCCGTATCCCTCTTCCGTGCGGTGGAGTCTGGACCTGCTGCGGGTGCGCATGGGCGCTCTCACAGTCAATCTGGAGCAGGCGCAACAGTCTGGATGGATGGAAAGCTACGCATGGGGCTGGAAACAGAGCACTCAGAACCCGTATGCAGGTCACTATGTGCTCGTCTACGATGCTGATGTGGTGCCCGGTGTGCAGGGTGCTCTGGAGCCATGGAAGGGCTACTGGGTGTACGCCCATCAGCAGTGCGATATGCTTCTGCCATCCGATGCATCCGGCGAGACACGTTCTACCAGCCGTCTCTCCACGACGGGCAGAGGCTGGGCATTGCCGGTGCTGGCGCGACGTGGTGACTCGGAAGCGGAGGCGATAATCGGCGTTTCGACGAATGGGCGCGGTTTGAGTGTACCGCCGCCTCCGGCTCCACCTGCTACCGCAGAGAACCAGCCTGTGGAGGTGCTTATAGAGCGTGCGGGGGTACCGCTGGCGGTGGATGTGCGAGGTAGTGCTGGCGTCAGGCAGGAATGGAATCTGCTGGTGCGCTTTGGTGCTGGACATGGGGAGGTCAGCTTGCACTGGAATGGCGCGAGCCGCCTGCCTCGTGATGTAAGCCTGACGCTGATTGACCAGACCACCGGCGCACGACGGCATCTGCGTACCACTCCAGACTATCGCTTCACGCCTGCGCAGGGAGAGACACAGCGCAGGTTTACGCTGATCGCGGAACGTAACACCGGTTTGCCTCTGCGCATCGTGGGTCTGCGGGCGTCGCAGACACGAGGTAAAACCACAGCTATCCAGTTCTCCTTGAGCCGTACCGCAGCGATACAGGCGGAGGTGCTGGATGCATCCGGGCGACGGGTCGCGGTGCTGGACGCTGGCGGTACCCGTCAAGCCGGACAGCATACGCTGGTATGGCGCGGTGTCGACTCGGAAGGACGTGCCCTGCCCGCAGGAGCGTATTTTGTGCGCGTGCAGGCACAGGACGAGGAAGGGCGACGCACGCAGGCGATGGTTCCTCTGGTGCTGGTGCGGTAAAGGGGGCAGAGCGATGAAGCGTGTCCACTGGTTTCTGCTTGCGGTTGGGCTTGCGCTAACGGGTTGCGGCGGGGGTGGTGTCGGGCTTCCGCCCGATACCACTCCCCCTGTGATACAGAGCCTGCAGGTGTTGCCGGACGGGCTTATCGTGTCGGGTGCGGAGATACTGGTGCGGGTCACCGCGACCGATGACCGTGCTGTGCAGACTGCCGAGGTGGTGGCAACTTACCCCGACGGCACAGAGGGGCGATATGCGATGCAGGCAGATAGCGGCTCCGGGTACAGGGTGGGGTTTATCGCGCAGTGGGACATGAGTCGGGCGACCGGCACGGCGTTGCGCATACAGGTGGTAGTTGCGGACGCTTCCGGCAATCAGGCAACTGCCGAAAAATCGTTGAGCACGCCGTTGCCGCCGCCGGAATCGCCGTTCTGAGCTGGTGTGCCACACATCTCCTGCCTCTTCTGGGTGCGATCCCCCGGCAGCGATTGTGCCCACCAGGCATACCATAACCCAACCTCAACTACTCTACCCCTTGCCGCTGCCGCCTGCCGGTGAGGGACGGTGAATCCAGCACTCGCGCCCGTCTTTTCCCTCCCTGACGCTTGACAGTTTGGAAACGGATTTGATAACATGGCGATACCGTGGAGTTTGCTCAAACCCCATGGTTAATCTGTGTGACGGACGCAAAACACAGCTCGCTGGTGAGCTGCTCCAAAGGAGGAGAGAGCAATGAAGCGATTCGCCACAACGTTCTTCGTACTGGCAGCAGCGCTCTATGCAATTAGCGCCAGTGCACAGGTGCCGTTGAATCCCCTGTCCATTCCCAAGTATGTAGAGCCTCTGCCGATTCCACCGGTCATGTCGCCTGAGCCGGGTGTTTTCTACTACGGTGATTCCTGCTACTATTACAAGTACAAGATAGGGGCTTACCCTATCGAGCAGCAAGTGCTTCCGCCTCCGTTTC
>BEHS01000279.1 GCA_002898895.1 bacterium HR16
AGGCTGGATTCATGCTTCTAGAAAGTCAGGCTGAGGTTCAGCAACCTGTCCGGGTCGGAAAGCATTTCCAGATCCTGGTCGCTGACCAGGATGATGGCGGATTTGCCGATTTCAAACCCATACGCGCCCGGATAGCTCACCAGCTCCGCGCGGTAAATGTTTTCGGGAACTCCGGTATTCACGATAGAATCCTCCATGCTGGCAGTAGTGGGTACAAACGTCAATGTTAGCGCTGTAAGCACCAAACAGGCAAAGCATGTAGAGCATCTATTAAGATACGTTCTCACAGGAGACTCCTTAACAGTGTATTCAACCCCTCTCCGGGGGAGGACGAGGCTCCTGCCGAGCCGTTGCCGTTTTCGCAGGGGCGCACTGCCATGCGCCACTACAAACATGGGCTATCTTTCGTTACTCAGCACGCCAGTGCTTCGCCCTCCTCCTTCGTGGTGCACCCTTTACTACCGCATCGGCTTCACGTTCACCTGGGGAAGCACCTTGCGCAGGTGTTTCGCCCATATCTCGCCCAGCTTCAGAGGTGTGGTCTTATGCACCTCTGCATGACGCTTATCCACCGTGACCAGCAGATGCTCTTTGACATAAATCGCCGCCTCACCGCCGGCGATGGGCTTCACCACCACATCGGAAGGCTGGATGTTTGGGTCTTGCAGGATAGTTATCAGCCGCACGGTGATAGCGTCCGCCCGCTGTTGGGGAGTCATCCCGCCTGCGCTGAAGCGAATACGCAGGATGAGTTCTCCCCCAACGGTTACTTCACCGGGCGGTTCCTGTTGTGCCAGACAGAGAGATATCGCCACGAACAGCGATGCAACAGCAACACTTAGCCTCTTTTTCATCACAGTACCTCCACTCATCGTATTCCTATACCATGCCCATCGCATGATAACCGCTGTCCACGTACAGCACCTCACCGGTCACGCCCCGCGCGAGGTCGCTCAGCAGGAAAAGCGCAGCATCCGCTACCTCTTCTGCTTCCGTATTGCGTCGCAGGGGAGCTACCTCGCGCACCCGTTGCAGCATGGTGGTGAACCCCGCGATGGCACGCGCCGCGAGGGTGCTAATCGGTCCCGCCGAAATCGCGTTCACCCGGATGCCCTGCGGACCAAGGTCGGAAGCGAGGTAGCGCACGCTCGCCTCCAGCGCGGCTTTGGCGACGCCCATCACGTTGTAGTTGGGCACTACGCGCTCGCTGCCGATGTAGGTCAGCGTCACGACGCTGCTGCCCTCCCCCATCAGCGGCTCCAGCGCTTTGCACAGTGCAACCAGCGAAAATACGCTCACGTCCATCGCGATTCGGAACCCCTCGCGTGAGGTATCCACATACCGCCCCGAGAGCTCCTCTTTTTTCGCAAACGCCACGCTGTGCACCAGAATGTCCAGCCTGTTCCAGCGCGTCTGCAGCTCCTGTGCCAGGTTTGCCACCTGGCCATCATCCGATACGTCGCACGGCAGGAGCAATGTGCCCGGCAGACTCTCCGCCAGCGGGCGCACGTTCTTCTCCAGCCGCTCGTTCTGATATGTTAATGCGAGGTTTGCCCCTTCCTGCGCCAGACGCCGGGCAATCGCCCAGGCGATACTGCGCTCGCTGGCAACCCCCAGCACCAGAGCGTTCTTACCTTCTACCAATCCCGACATGAGATAACTGACCTCCACTTCTGAGTTGACACGTGCTCTTTGTTCGATGGGAGCAGGATGTATCCCTGCATGAGGAGGGATGGCAGTATAATGAGCACCATCTACATGGGAGGGACTGATGTATTCACGGCTGAAGCCGTTCCCTGCCAGACGGAGCCAGCCTTCGCTGGCTATAACCCTGCGCAGGCAGGGTTTGGTTTGTGATGGCGCGGCTTTAGCCCCAAACTCGTCTCCGGGCAAGCCGAACCGCTACGCTGCACGGTCTTCCACACTGCCGGGCGAAGCATTTGCGTGGTATCGTTGTAACGTGTCGCGGGTACGGTGGAGATGCGCCATATCCGTTCGTAACGCGGACATGCGTTCCTCTATCATCTGCCGCAACTGCTGGTTGATGCGCCACAGCTCCTGCACAAACGCCAGCGCTTCAGGGGGGAGCTGCGCTGGCGGGTACTGCCACAACGCTTCCAGAATCTGTTCTTTCTCCAGTGTGACCTGATGCAGGGTGTCCCAGTCCTGCTGGCGGATGGCGCTTTCCTGCAGGGCGCAAAGCACCCTGACGCGCTCGCCATGCTTTGCCAGCCATTTTTGCCAGTAGCCATCCTCTTCAGGCAGCATGGGGCGCCTCCGCTCCTGATGTTACTACGGTGCCGGATGACTCTCGCACAGCGATTTCCACCTGCGCCCATGCCTCGCGCAGGCTCTCCAGCATTTCACGCACCTTTTGCACCTTCTCCACATCGTCCTGCAGGTTCGCCAGCACCAGCTGCTCATGCATGAACTGGTACAACGCCATCAAGTTCGCCGCGATGTCCCCTCCCGCTTCCATGTCCAGCGAACTTGCCAGCTCCGTGATGATACGCTGTGCACGGACAAGGTAGTGGTTTTGCTTCTCGCGGTTCCCCTGTTGCATGGCAGTCTGCCCCTGCCTGAGAAAACGGATGGCTCCATCGTACAGCATCACCACCAGCTTGGCAGGCGAAGCGGTGTCCACCTGCGTACGCTGATACACATCGTACGGGCTTGTCAACGTCATACTTGCTTTACCCTCTCTTTATGCGCCCAGATTGCTCAGTAAGCTGGGTTGTCCCATGATAGCCGCTAGACGTTGCGCCTCACTGCGCATTTTGTTCAAGGCGGTCTCCATGCGCGTGAACTGAGCACGCAGGTCCTGTGCCCTGCGCTGCATCGCTTCGTCAAACGCCGAAATGCGTTGCTTAATCTCGTCAATCTGTTGCTGTATTGTTTTGGTCTCTTCTGTCAGAGCGCCGCTAATCGAATCGGTAAACCGCTGTATCATCTGGAAAATCTGGTCGGCGACACCGCGCGTGACCGTCACCGTGCCGATAACACCCGTCGTGGTGGCGGTGACCCGTATCTGCAATCCATCGGTGGTGGCATTGCCGGAGTTGCCGGTCAGAAATTGCCCATCACCGGTAGCAGGCTCGCCGTTGATGGTACCGGCTACGTCCTGCCCCTGCACGGAGACGACCGTTGTGCCGATGCCGCTGTTATTGTTCGCGGCAGCCTGGTCGCTGACGACGGTGAACGCCGCTTTGGAGCCGTACTGCTTGGAGGTCAACACCAGCCGCCCACTGCCATCCTTGGATGCCACCAGGTAGCGCGACAGGGTAGCATCGGCGTTAATCTGGGCGATGGTATCGTCGATGGTGTTGCCCGCGTTCAGGGTGATAGAATATTCCTTATTGCCGAACAGCGTGCCGTTGAAGGTTAGCCTCTCCGCCGTGGTGCTGGCTTGGGTCTGCGCCACCGATGCCACCGCCTGCGCCTGCGTAGCCACCTGGGTAATGTCCACTGTTAACGGCACGCCGGTGGCTTTGGTCTTGCTGGTGGCTATCACGTACGTCAGACGCGGGTCGCTGGTAGAACCCATCACACGGAACAGCCGCTCTACGTCCCCAAGCCGGTTGTTGAGCGCATTATCCAGATCCGACTCCTTCAGCACCAGCTTGCCTGAGCCAGTGGGGTCCAGAGTGATGCCTATCTGAGCCAGCATACTCATGTCGGACGGCGCGCCAGCTACCGTATCGGACACGAGTGCCATCAGATCCGCCGTGAGCGCATTGACGGTGGCGTTGCCGAATAACGGTCCCGTCTCATAGGTCTCGGTGTCAAAGTAGTCATATTTCTTAATCAGGTCTATGGTGTCGTTATACGCCTGAACAAACCCCTTGATAGCCTCTTTGATACTTCCCGTATCGCGGGTAATGGTGATAGTGGTTTTCTTCGGGTTGGTCGCATCCGCATCCAGAAGCGTGATGGTTGCGCCCTGAATGACGTTCGTCAATGTGTTGCTGCTGCTGGTCAGGCTCATGTTGTCGATCTTGAACTGCGCATCTTTTGCCTGCACCAGTTCGTTGCCGTAACCTGCCTTCAGAATGCCCAGCGTCTCCAGAATGTGTTTGTCGTCGGTAAAGGTGGGGGTGCTGGCACCCGTGATCTGCAAGCGGTAGCGCGTGGTGCCGTTCTCGCTGACCGTCACCACCGAAGCAGTGACGCCCGCCCCAGCGTTGTTAATCTTGGTAACGAGGGAGTTCAGGGAATCCGTGCCGAGGTCCACAGCGATGTTCACCCCGTTAATCTGAATCGTACCTGACGGCGCGCCGTTCAAGTTCAACAGCGTGCCGATGGCGGTGCTGGTATCGGCGAATTTGTCGGACTGCGCGCCGTTGGTGATGGGGTTCTTGATGCTCGTCGTACCCGTAACCAGCCCTAATGACTGCAACACGTTATCGCTACCCAGGTCGTTGAGGCTAATCGCGTTAACCGCGCCGGAGTTCTGGGCGGTGAGAACCAGATAGTACTCGCTACTGCTCACGCTGAGCACCGAAGCGGTGAC
>BEHS01000280.1 GCA_002898895.1 bacterium HR16
ATACGCCTTGCCGTCGGTCAGAAGCGTCATCAGCCTTTCATGCTCCCACTCGCGCGGGTGAAGACGACGCAGGGCACAGGCTATCTCCACTCCCAGTCGCACCGGCTGGAACCGCTTGCGGTCTACTACCGTAAAGCGCAAACCGTGACATACCTCGTTGGCGAACTTGCTGGCGTTTGGCGTGAACTGCAGAGGCATACACGCGAAGCCTGGCAGGTTGCGCTTCAGCAGGTGCTGAGCCAGCGTATCGGCGTTGAGCCAGGGTGCTCCAAACAGCTCAAAAGGCGCATCTGTGCCTCTACCCACCGAGACGTTGGTGAACTCCAGCGTTCCTACCCCCGGGTATAGCGTTGCTGCCGTGAGGCTCCGCATGTTGGGCGAGGGGTTCACCCAGCGCAAGCCCGTCTGGTCGTACCACATCTCGCGCTTCCAGCCTGAACAGGGTATTACCTGCAGGTCGCATCGGGGCGCGCGTTCCGCCTGAAACAGCTTCGCCAGCTCACCCACCGTCATGCCGTGACGCAAGGGGATAGAGTGATGCGCCACAAACGAACGCTTGTCGGAGTCGGTCAGGCTACCCTCTACCGCCACCCCGTTGATGGGGTTCACCCGGTCCAGCACCACCATGCGCACCCCGTGCTGCGCCGCCGCTTCCATTGCCAGCCCCATTGTGGAGACGTAAGTGTAGAACCTGCATCCGATGTCCTGAATATCGAACACCAGCGCGTCTACCCCACGCAACATTTCGGCAGTAGGCGATTTATGCTCCCCGTACAGGCTGTAGATAGGCAGTCCGGTCTCGGGATGGCGAGCGTCCTTTACCGGCTCGTCCACAATGCCAGCGAATCCATGCTCCGGGCTGAATAGCGCGGTCACCTTGACGCCCGCATCCAGCAAAACCCGCCAGGTGGCTTTGCCCTCGCGCGTCAAGCCCGTGTGATTGGTAATTACCCCTATGCGCAACCCCCTTAGAGGCTGGCACCCCTGTTGTAGCAAGACATCTATGCCGTTTTGCACCTGTGCAGACATTAAGACACCTCTCGCAGAAACGCTAACGTACCCGGGGTCAGGAAGAATTTTCGAAAATTTTTCGCCCCAAACCCCTTGAACCCCTCTTTGTGGTACGATTCTTGCAGTACATTCATAGTGGGGGTTCAACCTCAGATCATCTGACAATATGGAGAGGAGGTTAACAGAAAGTGAAGAGTTTAGTGTATGTATGGATCACCGCGCTGCTGGTAACGCTGACAATGCTACCGGCTGTCCACGCGCAGACATGGGTACCTGTTGGCACTGCTACTGGTGGTGTCGCAGTGTACTTCAACGACACTACCGAAATACCTGCTAACGTCTCCTACTTACGTGTGCAGTACGCCAACTCCACCACCAACGTGAACGGCGCGCACATCAGTATGCTCGAGCCGTTCAAAACCATCTTTGGTGATCTGGGTCAATACGGTTTTGACCTGATCGCGGTGGCATCTACTAACACTAACCCGACCCCGCCGGTGCTGTACGCTTACGACTGGAACGGGTCCACTCCGGTTCAGAATGGAACAGTGCTCTGGGCAACGAATGTGTACAGTGACTGGTACAACGGACCGACGAATCCATCCGCTTACGTACTAAACAGTACCTTGCGAGGTACCAGCGGTACACCGGAGTCTTTTACCCTCACTCCGTTAGGTGGAGGTTCCTTCCAGGCAGACTTTGCCGCCATTCTCAACAGCGACGGGCTCATCCACTGGTACAACCCCGCGTACCCAGACATGCCCATTCCCTACCCATTCACCGGCAAGTTCCTTGTTACCGGTACTCTTATCTACGACAAGAACCTGGATACCACTCCGGGCATGGACTTCTACGCCGGTACGATGAACCTGTATGCGCAAGCTATTCCGGACACGGCTACCTTGACGCTCTTCGGTACCGGCTTACTACCGCTGGCAGCCCTGCTGCGCCGCCGTAGAGTGTAACCACTCTTCGCCTCGCCCGACGGGTACGCCCGTCGGGCTATTCTACTCCCCTGCCCCGTAACTATACTCTTCTGGCATATCGCTCCAGAGGTGTGCTATCATTGTTTCGAACGAATATCGAGTAGAAAGGAGCAAACGATGAAATCCGCCACCAAATACCTGTGGTTCAACACCGCCAAACGGCGCGAATACATCAATATCACCGACGAGGTGGAACAGTTTGTGCGCGAGAGCGGTATTCAGGAGGGTTTCGTGCTGGTGAGCGCGATGCATATCACCGCCGGGGTGTACGTGAACGACGCCGAAAGCGGGCTGATTGCGGACATCGACGAGTGGCTGGAGAAGCTCGCCCCCTATCGCCCGGACTATCGCCACCACCGCACCGGCGAGGATAACGGCGATGCCCACCTCAAAAGCCTGCTCATCCATCACGAGGTCATCGTGCCCATTACAAACGGCAAATTAGACCTCGGTCCGTGGCAGCAGATATACTACGCCGAGTTTGACGGACAGAGGCGTAAACGTGTAATATTAAAGGCGATAGGAGAATAAGAGGAGCCGGTCTCTACCCGTGGTGGGGCGTGTGCCCCACCACGGGCAAGGGAGGCTTGCCTGTATCGGGTAGCCGAGGGGCTGCCAACCAGACGATGGGGTAGGAGGAAAAGATGCATCGCAACCTTTGTACCGTGTTCGCTGAACAGGCAGACAAACAACCACAGCATATCGCACTGGTCCGCATCCTGAAGGGTAAAACGGTTCCCCTGACATACGGCGAGTATCTGTGGCGCGTTATCCACCTCAGCGCAGGACTGCAGGCAACGGGCGTCTCCTTTGGCGACCGTGTGCTGCTGCTCTCCGAAAACCGCCCCGAATGGGCAATCGCCGATTATGCCCTGCTCTCGCTGGGAGCGATTGTCGTACCTGTATATCCTTCCCTGCCTGCCAACCAGATAGAGTATCTGGCGCGAGATAGCGGCGCACGGGTAATACTTGTCTCCGATGAAAAACAGTACCGTAAGGCGATAGAGGTGAGCAAAGCGGTGCCCCAGCTGGAGACAATTGTGGTCATGGACCCGCCCGCCCAACTCGCCAGCAATGCGGTCAGCTTCGCCGATATCGAGCAACGCGGTGCGGATGTTCCTGACGCCGAACGGCGATTCCGCGAGCGCATCACACAGATACCACCTGACCATATTGCCACCTTTATCTACACCAGCGGCACCACCGGCGAGCCAAAGGGTGCGATGCTCACCCATCACAACCTGCTTTCCAACGTGGACGCCAGCCTGCAAATCATTGACGCCGGACCCGACGACGTGTTCCTCTCCTTCCTGCCCCTCAGCCATGTTTTTGAGCGTATGGGAGGGCATTTCACCGCCGTTGCCTGCGGTGCCACTGTCTATTACTGCGAAACGCTGTTTACCATCGCCCGCGACATGCAAATCGCCCGCCCAACGGTGATGCTGGCAGTGCCCCGCCTCTTCGAGAGCATCCGCGACCGCATTATGGAGAGCGTCACCAAACAGCCTCCGCTCCGACGACGCATCTTCCACTGGGCGTTCCGCAACGCCTCCAAAGCGGCGCAGGCAGTGCGCGGCGAGCGACGCTGGACACCCTGGCTGCGCCTCAAGCATCGCCTGGCAGACCGCCTGGTGCTGCACAAAGTGCGCGAGTTGACAGGAGGGCGTTTGCGCTTTTTCGTATCAGGTGCCGCGGCGCTGGGCAAGCACAATGCCGAGTTCTTCCACGCCTTCGGCATCCTGATACTGGAAGGCTATGGACTCACCGAAACCTCGCCGGTAGTCGCCGTGAACCGTCCAAACGATTACCGATTCGGCACAGTGGGTAAGCCTATCCCGGGGGTGGAGGTACGCATCGCGGAAGACGGAGAGGTGCTGGTTCGGGGACCCAACGTCATGCTGGGCTACTATAACAAACCTGCCGAGACCGCAGAAGCGATTGACCCCGACGGCTGGTTTCACACGGGCGACCTGGGGTTGCTGGATGCCGACGGCTTCCTGCGCATCACCGGACGCAAGAAGGACATCATTGTGCTGGCGAACGGCAAAAACGTTGCTCCCGTGCCTATTGAGGAACAGCTGAAAACCAGTCCTTACATCTCCGAAGCGGTGCTGTTCGGCGATGAGCAGGACGTGATTACTGCCCTCATCGTACCCAACTTCGAGAGAACACGCGAATGGGCGAAGATGCAGGGCTTACTGGTGCAGAGCGATTCCGAGCTGGTTGCCCTCCCCGAAGTGAAGCAGCTCATCAAGCGGGAGATCGACCGCCTGACCCCTCACCTTGCCGAGTTCGAGAAGGTGCGTCGGTTTACCCTGCTGGACCATCCATTCAGCGTCGAGACGGGCGAGCTCACCCCTACGCTGAAAGTGCGCAGGCACTTCATCAAACAGCGTTACGCGAAGGAGCTGGAGGCGATGCGGCGATAACCC
>BEHS01000281.1 GCA_002898895.1 bacterium HR16
CATCCTCGGCCCGCCCTACAACACCAATAACCCGCAGGACTTTTACATCGCGGGTCAGCCGCTGTCGGTGGTCGGCTCGCCTGCCAAGTCCATCATCGCCTTCTGCAACTCGTACGGCTACCATGAGGGCTATACCGACTCGGACGTGGTGCCGGCGGTGTTCGGAGGCAACGGCAAAGAGGCGGTCGGCGCGACCTACGCAGTGATGGTGGACGGACACGCGATATACAAGAAGGGCAAGTTCCTGGACCTGGTGCGTACGGCGATGGAGCCGCTGCGCCAGTAAGGAGGCAAACCATGAACAAGCAAATCAACCCGGTGCTGGCGGTAATCATCATCGTGGTGTTTATCGCCATCGTGGGCGTGGTGATGTGGAAGAGCCTGCCTCAGAACGTACCGCCAGGGCAGGGACGCAAACAGAGCGACCTGGACCTGAGCAAGGCGACTAAGGACCCGGCGCAGTTCCAGAAAGAGGTGCAGGAGCTTCTCGCACGCGACCGGGCGGAACACGCAAACAAGTAGGGGCAGACCTGCGTGTTTGCCCTTCAGGTGCGGGTATTACAGGGGCAGACCTCGTGTCTGCCCCCTGCAGGTGTGTGTCAGCCCTCAGATGCACGTACGGTCTTGTAGAAGGAGGAGAGGAGTAACCGAATGCGGACAAACAACCGAGTTGCCTTTTGCCTCATTTTTGGTATCGTTCTGCTCATCACCGGTACCGCTTTCCCCCACGAAATCGGCAAACTGCGCAATCCCCAGATGCCTGTTCCCGAGCCGGGTACGACGCAATGTGTGGTGGCGACCGCGCGTGACCTGCCCGGCGGCGCGAAGGCGCAGGGCAAGCCCGGCGATTACGTGCTGAGAAACCATGAGGCGACCTTTGTGGTGGCATCGCCGCGCATGGCTGGTGGCTACTCGCGCTACGGGGGACGTGTACTGGATGCGGTGCTCAACGAGGCGGGGCATGACGAGGATATGTTAGGCGAAATCTTCTTTGCCACCGCCGACGAGAAGAGCCTGCTGAATCTGCGCGTGCTGCGGGCGGTGAAAGCGGAAATCCTCTCGGCTGGAGGCAAGGGAAAGCCCGCTCACCTGCGCATACATGCGGTTGACGACCGCTTTCCTATCGTGGACACCACAATCCGCCTGCCCAGTAGCCCACAGGGGCTGGAGGTAGCGGTAGACTATATCCTCCCTCCCGACAGCGCAACGCTGCAGATACATCTCACGCTGAAAAACACCGGTCAACAGGCGAAAACCTGTTCGCTCTTCTGGGGGCAGATTCTGGGCGACGGGCTGGTGACCTACGTTCCACCCTGGGGGAGCGCGGAGTACGCCATACAAAAAGCGAGTGGCCCACCGCTGATGGGGCTGGTGCAAACGCTTCAGGGGCGCATCCCGATGGTCGCCGCGCTGGGGGCGCGTGTGGGATACGGCTTCATGCTGCAGAACGAGCACATCCCACAAATCCTGAAGGCGGAGCAGATATACCTGCTGACGCTCGGACGCCCGGTGAACCTTTCGCCGGGGCAGAACGCAGAGGTGAGACTGGCGCTATCCGTCAGCGACGGGGATATGGAGCCTCTGCGAGCGGAGATGCGCCGTCTGCGCAACCTCTCCGAACCGCTTTCAACCGTACGCGGCAGGGTGGTGACTGACCGCAACCGCCCCGTACCCAGCGCGCGCGTGTACCTGATTCAGCGCGGCGAGGGAGAAGGGTGGATGCATACCGCTACCCGTACCGACAGCCAGGGCAGGTTTGAGGCAAAGGTTCCCTCCGGCGATTACCGCGCGGTGGTGTTCGCCGATGGCTACGCTCCTGCAGAGGCACAGCTGAGCGAGAACGCCAGAATCGTGCTACAGCCGCCCGCGCAGTTGCAGATAGCGGTTAAAGACGATACAGGGGCATTCTTGCCCTGCGCGCTGGTCTTCGAACGCCTGTCGGGGGCGATGCCAAACAGCGAGCGCGTGCGCTATGGCGAGCAGGGCGACTACGGGCGCTTTGACCGCGTGTACTACAGCCTGTCCGGCAACGAGACCGTTCCGGTGGAGCCGGGGCGGTATCGCATCACCCTGACGCGCGGGTTTGAATACGAGGTAGCACAGCGCGAGGTCAACCTGCAGCCGGGCACAAAAACCGCCTGGCAGGCAACGCTGGAGCGAACCGCACAGCTTCCCGGCTACCTGTCCGGCGATTTTCATGTGCACGCTCTGCCCTCACCCGACTCCAACGACCCGCTGGCGGACAAGGTAAAGGCATACGTGGCGATGGGGATACAGATACTTACCGCCACCGACCACGACGTGCTGACCGACTATCAGCCGGTTATTCGCTCTCTGGGCGTGCAACGATGGATTACCTCGGTGGTGGGGTGCGAAATCACCCCCAATTTCGGACTGGGGCACTTCAACGCCTATCCGCAGCGTTATGACCCCTCAAAGCCCAACAACGGTGCGGTAGAGTGGTACGACCTGAGTGCAGAGCAGATATTCGCCGCCGCCCGCGCGAATAACGACAGCGATACCATTGTACAGGTCAACCACCCGCGGGGTGGAGCAGGCGGGTACTTCAACTGGGTGGGGTTGAACCCTGCGGAGGGTACGATGTCGCGTCCGGGGGAGTTCTCGCCGAATTTCGATGCCATCGAAGTGTACAACGGCATGGACAGCGGACAACTGGCGCAAACCCTGCCCGACTGGTTCCACTTCCTCAACGCCGGGCGTCGCTACATCGCCATGGGCAATACCGACAGCCACCATGCTTATCAGCTGGAGCCCGGTTTCCCGCGCACCTACCTCTACTTCGGGCATGGACAGGTGCAGCGCGTAACACCTCAGCAGGTGGTACGCGCCATCCGTAGCGGCAACGTACTGGTGTGTGGTGGCCCGCTGATAGAGGTGAAGGCACAGGGCAACCAGCCAATGGGGAGCACTGTAGTAGCAAATGGGGGAATAGTGCAGGTGCAGATACATCTGGCGGCTCCGTCGTGGGTGCGGGTGAACCGGGTGAAACTGTACGTGAACGGTTCGGTGGTTCAGGAGTTGCCTGTGGAGCATCCGCAGGGCAAACCGCTCAGCTGGCAGCAGAGCGTGCAATTGCACGTGGACAAAGATTCATGGCTGGTGGTACTGGCGGAGGGTGAGGGGTTCACCGCGCTGTATCCGAATCTGCGCCCGGCTTCCTTCACCAACCCTGTTTACATCGATGCGGATGGAAACGGCTGGCAACCATCGAGGTGAGCCTGACTATCAGGCGCTTGCTGATGGTACAATCGACACGGTCTTCTGCGCAACCGTATCGGGGCGTTGTTGAGGGGAGGAAACAAAAATGCCGCACACCATCAAAATCAAAACAACGGTTTTGCCCGGACGACGTATCGAGGTGTTCTCTCCTGACTTGCAAGAGGGGGAACAGGTAGAACTACTTATTGTGCGCCCGAGCGAACAGTCCACGCATCCTGTGCCCATGCTACAGCTGGTGGAGAGACTGCCGGAGGGTCCGCGCTCTGCCGTCAGTTGGGAGGAATTGGAGCGTGCTCTGAACGAGGAGAAAGCGGCGTGGGAACGTTGAATATTCCGGACAGAGCGCGGGTATATATTGACGCGAACGTGTTCATCTATACTGTAGAGCGTCATTCGGTGTATTATCCGTTGTTGAAACCTCTATGGCAAGCCTCGCAGGAGGGCAGGATAGAAGTCTGCAGTAGTGAGCTGATAGTGCTGGAGGCAATGGTTCTTCCATTTCGTACTGCCGACGCTTTGCTAATTGCTGACTACGAAAAGGCGCTGGCAAGCTCCGACCTGATCTTGTTGCCCATGACGCGAGAAATACTTCTTGATGCGGCAAAACTACGTGCCTCCATTACGGGATTACACACCCCAGATGCCATACATGCTGCTACGGCGATGGGTGCTCAATGTAGCTTGTTGCTCACAAACGACAGGATCTTCCAGCGCGTTCTGGGATTAAATGCTGTGGTTATTGGAGATCTCGCTTAATTCGCTCCAAGCAGGAACTTTCCTCCGGACATCGTAAGCTGAAAACGACCACACTCGAAACAGGAGGTAATTCACGCTGATGTGGTGGAGGACAATTGTTGCGTTACTCCTCGTGGTGGCGGTAGCGGGAGTGTGCTTCGCGCAGGAAAAACCCGCTAAACCGCCGCGTGGAGCCATCGTGCTGTTTGATGGAAAAGACCTGTCAAAATGGGTGTCGCGGGACGGCAAGTCGCCTGCGCGATGGGAGATTACGGCAGACGGCGCGATGCAGGTCAAAGCGGGCACAGGAGACATCATGACGCGCGACGAGTTCGGTAGCTGCCAGCTGCACATCGAGTTCAACATCCCCGTTATGCCG
>BEHS01000282.1 GCA_002898895.1 bacterium HR16
GACAAACAACACCGCCGGTCCGCTGGACGATATGTGCCAGCTGCAATACAACCTGCCGCCGGAAAACACCATCGTCACGTGGGTAACCGACCATCGCAGCTGCGACATCTCAGGGTTACCGACGGCAGGTAGCAAGGACATCGTCCTGCTGTTGAACGGCACGGCGAAGGCGATAGACTCGCGCATCATTAAGCAGAAGATGACGGGCAACGACCCGAACTTCAGCAACGCCGGGCAGAATAAACTCTGGTGCCTGGACTAAGATGTGTGACCGCTCGACAGATGGGGTAGCTGTGATACGAGGGGCGCAACTATATCATCATGCTGACCATAGTTGGCGTCGTTCTGAGGGTGCATGTCATTCTGAGCGGAGCGAAGAATCTCGTTGCGGTGATACGCTGAGATGCTTCACTTCGTTCAGCATGACAAAAGCGGGTGTGTCATTCTGAGCGAAGCGAAGAATCTCAGCGTGACAACCGCAGAACCCACCATGCGCGAGGCGGTGGAGGCGAACATGAAGAGAAACACAAAAGCATACGCCTTTTCGCTGATTGAGGTACTGGCGGCAATTGCGGTGCTGACCATCGGCATTCTGGTGATTCTGAAGCTGTTCCCGGGCGGGTTCTTCGTAACCCGCGCGGCGGAGAACCGCTCGTTCGCCAGCCGACTGGCTCAGCAGGAGATAGAGCGGTGGAAGAACAGTGCCACCGCCCTGCCGGCAGGGATACTGGCGCTGGCGCCGTACAGCGATGGCAGCACGACGGGCGAGGCTATCGATGTGGGGGCACACCCGGATAACCTTTCGCCGCCTTCGTTGCCGTCCGGTATCGACCCCTACTACTACTCCGACATTAACCGCTGGCGGCGTGTGGTGGGCGAAAAGGTGCGAATCCCCATCCCTGTGCCTACAATGGTCGGGCAGGGTTCGGTGTACGTGCTGGGGGCGGGCCCGTTTGTTGACCAGCCGCTGTACGATCCGGTCTCGCAGGTGTGGCGACTGAGCAACCTCAATGTGTACGGCTCGCCGATGGTGCGTATCTGGTGGCAGGCTCAAGAAGATGCTCCACCGCCTCTGCGCGGTCCGCATCAGTACGCCATCGACTACGATGCCAGCGATGACGGCTCGCATGACGACGTGGTCATCTGGTTCTATCCGACACCCTACCCGCGCGACTTCACCATCTCGTACGACTACTACGACGGCAACGATGGGTGGAAGCTGAAGTCGGTTTCCAAAACCATCCCCAACGTGGTCAGCCTGACGGGCGAGCCGGTGAGGATTGAACTGCGCAGCTATACCGGACCGGACGGCAGACCGATTCTGGAGTCAGGGTGGCGGATGCGCGGTGGCAGCGAGCTGGTCAGCCGGGAGTTCCGACTGCTTCCGCTGGCGCAAGCGTGGTCAGCAGACCCCTACGAATTCAAGATACTCTATGGCAACATCGGTCCCTACGCCAACGTGGGCGTCTTGCTGTTTAACCCGCGCGGACGTGACTATACCGAGCGCACCGCGCGCGGTGTCGTGCCTCTGACCGCACACATCGACTACACCGTGCTGGACTGGCATATCATTCGCGAGGACAGGCTGGTGCCCACCGTGCCCGCCGAGATTAAGCTCAACCTGCGCTTCCTGCGCAAGCGCGGTGATAAACTGGACGACCAGACCACTTATGAAGGGCTGATACGCGGTGTCAACTGGAACGCTCTGCCTCAGAACGACCCGGTGCGCCAGCAACCGGATTTCGTAGCGGTAGACCTGCAAACAGGACAGGTGATAGACCCCATCGTTGGGCAGGGCGACACCGGCTCATATCAGGTAGACTACCGCAACGGTATCGTGAACGTGGTAGACCCTGCGCTGGCGGGGCACACGTTGCGCTTCTACTATCAGGCGGACGGAGACTGGGGTGTTCTGGTTCTGAAGCCCTACGAAGTGTATCGCGAGCGGTACGGAAATCTGCTGAGCTACCGTGAGTTCTATGTGGGTGGGGGAGCGGACGGTGGCTCACCCACGCGCATCTACTTCCCCGTGTGCGATGCAGGCAAGCAGGTAGTACTCGGAGAGGTGTACTATGTGGACAGCGTGCTGGGCAAGGATGTGATGCGCGGTGTGCTGGCGCGTATCAGCACTCGCACCGAAGCGGTGGGCGGACGACCCTTGTGCTACATCGACATCCGCGACATCAAGCCAACCGCGGTCTCACTCGACCTGGATGCCTACACGACCTACGGCTACGTGGTACGTGGCGTGAAGGGAGCTTCGTTCAAGGCACGTGTTATCTGGAAGGAGAACAATCGCTGGCAGCGCTATGAGGTGGAAACTATCCTCACGCGCGAAGTGGAATAACAGAAAGTGGATAAACACGAGGGTGGAACAGGAGTGTTACCGATGAAAGCAATAGGCAACACGAAGCTGAAGACAGCGTTTACGCTGGTGGAGCTGCTGGTGGTGATGGCGATTACCGCCATCATGCTGGGGCTACTGCTCGGTCCCATGTTGCAGAGTTTTAACTTCACGCGGCGGGTGCAGCGAGTGGCGCAGGCACAGGATGTCGCTCGCGACCTGATGGAGACCATCTCTCGCGAGATCGCCGATGCGGCGTATGTGTTCGATAACTCGCGCGTGCTCAATCCGGTGGTGACCAGCAACCCGGTCAACGACGCCACTCTGCGCTTTGACCTGATTGACCGCCAGGGCAACCCGGCCACCTTCTACCTGCCGTACACCAAGATCGACTTCGTGTTGCCGGAACGTGTGACGCCTGTTAGCACCGGTGTAACCGACCCCACCGATGGCAGTGACTATGTACCGCCAGACCGACGGGTGGGCAAGCCTCCTTTGCTGCCTGTGCTGGCGGGGCGTACGGTGGTACGCTACTTCATCGCCCGGCGCGACCCAAGCCGACCTTACAGCAACCGCAATGAACAACTGCTGGCGACGGCAGCGCTGGATAACCCATACGTGTTGTGGCGAGCGCAGTTCGTGTTGTACGAGCGCAATGGAAACGGAAACTTTGTGCCCAACACCCGACTGTTTAAACTGGACGCTAACGGGCAACCTATTATCGACGAGCCGGGCTTTTTCTATGATACCAGCACAGCCCCAAACGGCAAGTCGTACATGCAGAACTGGCTGGAGGTCAGCCGCCCCGTCACCGAAGTGGAGGATATCGATCTGGTAAACGTGCAGTACGATCCCCGCACGGGACAGATTGTGCAGGTAACGCCGCTGATTCAGTTCCTGCCCGGTCTGGTCACGGACGACCCGGCAGTACCCACCACTTTGAGCGATGCGGCGAACGAAGTGCCCAATGCCGTTCCTACCGTCTACACCACCAAAAAGGGCGGCTGGAGCCATCCGTTTGTGATCACCGTCTATCGCAACGGGTTTGCTACCGTGTATATGACGGGCAGTGTGGGCAACCAGCTGATGGTGGCACGAGGGGCAGCAGACGCCTTCCGCTTCAACATCACCGCCTACCAGATGATGGAGGCGGCAGGCTGTTACGACGAGGGTACCTGGGACGCGGGAGTATGCTCCAGTCTGCCCGACCCCTGGATACAGGGGAGCGGTTCGTGGGAGCGTAACCCCGCTTCGCTGGATGCGCCGTATCCTTATCTGCCGTTCAACATCGACCCGCGTTCGGGCGCGGTGAACTTCGCTATTCCTGCAGTGGCGGTGTTCCGACCGGGTGAGCGACCTGTGTTCGAATATCTTGCCCGCAACACGCAGGTGGACGAGAGCGGACGACGGTACCTGTTGCTCTCGGAACCGGACATCAATAATACGGCGTCCAACAATCGGCAAAGCCCATTGAGGCTGTTGCAAACGGTGTCCATCGTGCCCGGCTCTGAGAGGATTTGGGGACCTGACCAGACCACTCCGCCCGGTGTGGAGCCTCGCCTGGTACCGTACACGCGGGTGCCGTGGAACGTGACGCCCGGACCGAATCAGTATCGCATCAACTATCGGGGCACCAGCGGAGGTCATCCCACCCTGCAGACGGGGTATGTGGAGTTCTGGTCACAGTGGCAGATACCGTCGGGCACGCGGGGGGATGGCACACCCTACGACCTGTTGCGCATCACCTACGCGATTCAGGCGAACACCGAAAGCGACGTGGTGAAGGTAGACTATATGACTCGCTCGCAGTACACGGTGGCGATAAATATCAAACTATACGACCCAACGACGGGTGACCCGCTGCTGATGGCTTTGACCACGCAGGTGCGGGTACGCAACCTGTTACGATGAGAGCGGGAGGGGAGTGAGATCGG
>BEHS01000283.1 GCA_002898895.1 bacterium HR16
GAGAGGGAGATATCTGCTGTACGGGTAAAAAGAAGGCGGAAGAGCAGGCAGGAGCTATCTTGGGGTTAACAATGCGTCCACGTCCGCCATGCTTGCGAGTTGAGGGTCTAGTGGGGAAAGACCCTCTTCAGATGCCGCGCGAAGTAATCTCCGGTCGGATGCCACAAAGACGCCTCGCACAGAGTACTCGTGCATGAAGCGCATCACGCAGAACAGGCACGCTGCGTCTACGCAGTTGAGATTATGCTTGCGCACCAGCGAAAGTCCTTCAAGGTAACAGGTGTCATCAACAGATAGGAGGAGAAAGCTTTCGTCCGAAAGCACTCTTGACTCAAGCGCAAGGACGGCATCGTCAAAGTAACGCGCGTCGATGTCGCCAGCGTTTCGGCGCCGAAGTAAAACGGCATAGGTTTCGGCGTATTGCACCAGCGTAGAGCCTTTCAGGAGGTACTCAGGGGTTGTTTCTAAGAGTCGACTGACTATCTCGCTGCCTACTTCCGGCACAAACCATTTGATCAAAGCGCTGGAATCCACCCACAGGATGAGCCGGTCACTTCTCATCGCCGTACCGCTCATGCAATATCAAAGCAGACAGCTCGTTCTTATCGGGATCGATACCGGCTTGCAGCAGCTTCTGCCTTGCGCTGGCGGGGCTGACTTCTGGGTTGTCAGGGATACCCAGAGTCTCCTCCCGCCACTGCTTGAACCACTGCCTTACCCGCTCCTTGTCGACCAGGGGGATCTCGATATTGTGGGGCATCTCTGCCACCTCCACTCTCGCCGCTTATGCTGCGTAAGCTATTATTAGGCGGTTGATATAATTATACCACGCTTACAACAATGGCATGGAGCCCTCGTGGCTTCTTCAGGAGAGGTAATGTCACTTGGGGTGCTACGAGGCCAGCCTAAATGGGGAAGCCTTCGGTGAAACCAAGCCTCCACCAGAGTGTCATGTTTACTGGAGGTGCTTCCGATGAAAACTCGTGCCATGCTTCTTTGCGGGTTATTGCTGGTTGCTGCCATGCTAGCGTATTCGCTGTGGCTCTATCCATCGTTGCCCGACAGGATACCCACGCACTGGAACTGGAAGGGCGAGGCGGACGGGTGGAGCAGCAGGTTATTCGGTACCTTCTTCCTGCCGGGCATGTCGGCGGGGATGTTCCTGCTGTTTCTGGCACTACCCTGGCTCTCGCCAAAGGGCTTTCAGATAGAGCCGTTCCGCTCTACCTACAACCTCATCGTGGTACTGGTGCTTGCGCTGATGGCGTACATCCACGTGGTTACCTTGCAGGCGGCGCTGCACCCCCGGCTGGACGTATCGCGTGCGCTGATTGGCGGTATCTTCCTGCTGTTTGGCGGAATCGGATTGCTGTTGGGCAGGGTTAAGCGCAACTTCTGGGTAGGCGTGCGTACACCGTGGACGCTTGCCAGCGACATTGTATGGGACAAGACGCATCACCTGTCTGCACGCCTCTACTCGCTTGCCGGGGTGTTGGGTGCGACAGCGGTTTGGCTGGGCATGTCCCCTGTCGTCTGCTTTGCGTTGTTCTTAATACTGGTGTTTGTGCCGGTGGTCTACTCTCTGGTGCTGTATAAGCAGCTGGAGAAACGAGGGATGGTATAAGAGCGCGCAAGCAGGAAGGTTGCGCCGCAGGGCGAATCGAAGGGTGAAAACCTTGCTGAAGGAGGGATTCGCTATGGCGCGACCGGTTACGCTGTTCACCGGACAGTGGGCAGACCTGCCACTGGAGGAGATGGCGAAGAAGGCGAAGGAGTTCGGCTATGACGGACTGGAGCTCGCCTGCTGGGGCGACCATTTCGAGGTGGACAAAGCGCTGTCGCAGGACGGCTATGTGCAATCGCGCTGGGAGATACTGAGCAAGTACGGGCTGAAGTGCTTCGCGATCAGCAACCATCTGGTGGGGCAGGCGGTGTGCGATAATATCGACGAGCGGCACAAGGCGATTTTGCCCCCGTACGTGTGGGGCGATGGCAAACCCGAAGGGGTGAAAGAGCGTGCCGCGGAGGAGATGAAGAATACCGCTCGTGCTGCACGCAAGCTGTTCGATGCCGCTCCCCCCGAGGTGAAGGCACAGCTGAAGCGCGTGGTGGTCAACGGCTTCACGGGCAGCTCCATCTGGCCCTTCCTGTACTCCTTCCCGCCCAACCCACCCGACTTGGTGGATAAAGGCTTTGCCGACTTTGCCGCGCGATGGAAACCCATCCTCGACGTGTTCGAGCAGGAAGATGTGTACTTCGGGCTGGAGGTTCACCCGACCGAAATCGCCTTCGATATCGTCACCGCGCAGAGGGCAATTGAGGCGGTAAACGGGCACAAACGATTCGGCTTCAATTATGACCCCAGCCACTTGGGCTATCAGGGCGTGGACTACGTGGCGTTCATCCGCACCTTCCGCGAGCGAATCTTCCACGTACACATGAAGGACGTGTACTGGTCGTCTACGCCGCGCCTGTCCGGTGTGTTCGGCGGACACCTGAACTTCGGACATCCCGAACGCTACTGGGACTTCCGCTCGCTGGGGCGCGGGTGCATCGATTTCGAGGGCATCATCCGCGCGCTGAACGAAGTGAACTATCAGGGACCGCTCTCGGTCGAGTGGGAAGACAGCGGTATGGACCGCGAGCACGGTGCGAAGGAGGCGTGCGCGTTCGTGAAGCGAATGGACTTCGAGCCGTCGCGCATCGCCTTCGACGCCGCGTTTGCGGAGAAATAGCATTTGGTGTGTAACCTCTCCCCAGCCCCTCTCCCACCGGGAGAGGGGTCTTTGGGGTAAGGGGTGAGGGAAGGAGGAACAACATGCCTTTTCTTGTGCTACTGGCAGTGGGGTGGAACATCTTTCTGCTCTCTTCATCCACAAGCGCACAGGAGGAGCCACCTGCGATGAAAGCGAACGTTCCCGTGCAGCGCGTGTTCGGTCCCGAACATCCGGGCGGTCGGTACAAGCACGCACCCTCCATCACGCAATTGTCCAACGGCGACCTGTATCTGGTGTTCTATGCAGGCTCCGACGAGTACGCGGACGATACCGCTATCTATGGAGCGCGTTTGCCCAAAGGAAGCAAGAAATGGTCGACGCCCGTCGCTATCGCCGATGCGCCCCACCGCCCTGAGGGCAATCCCGTTATCTGGCAAGCGCCCGACGGCAAGGTGTGGCTGTTCTATGTGGTGCGTTATGGGGCGACGTGGAGCAAATCTATCATTCAGGCAAAAGTCTCCACCGACGGCGCGAAGACGTGGTCCGACCCGATGATAGTAAGCCTCACACAGGGCATGATGGTACGCAACCGCCCGCTTGCTTTGCCCAACGGTGACATTCTGCTGCCTGCCTACTACGAGGTGGGGGAGGACCCGGAGTTTGTCTCACCGGAGACCTGCTCGCTGTTCTTTATCTACGATTCCCGCAAGCACACCTGGACGGAGACGAACCGCATCCGCTCGCGGCTGGGCAACCTGCAGCCGGCGGTAGCGGCGATAACGGGGGATTATCTGGTGTGTTACTGCCGGGCTGGAGGCAGCTACGAAGACACCCCCGACAGACGCATTGTGCGGGCGGAGTCACGCGATGGCGGGCGCACATGGAGCGAGGGCAAGGAGACGGAGTTCAAGAACCCCAACGCGGCGGTGGAGTTCCTGCGCCTGCGCAACGGACACCTCTTGCTCATTTACAACGACTCCACTGCCGAGCGCACCCCGCTCACCGTTGCGATTTCGACGGACAACGACAGGAGCTATCCGTACCGGTTCAATCTGTTTGAAGGCGAGGACGCCTTTGCCTATCCGTGCGCGATTCAGACCGACGATGGCAAAATCCATCTGGTGTTCAGTGCGCAGGAGCGCACCGTGATTTACCACGCGGTGTTCGAGGAGAAGGAGGTTCTTCCCCGGTAGTACTTCACCACACGTGATTATTTGGATGCAGAGGAGGCGGTTGTACGTCTTCACCATGCTGAACCCACGATTGAAAATCATGGGCTATGAGGGGAGCAAAATCCGCCTGCGCGGATTAGAGAACCTGTGAAGACAGGTTTGTCCTCACCATAGCCCGCCATTTATGAATTTTGAAAAAATAAACGTATTTATGTTATGCTACTGGTGGAGGTGAGGAGGATGTCACGCCGCCTGCATCTCCACCTGACCGATGAGCAACGTCGCGAACTTACCGGGGCACGCGACCACCATCCCAAGCCCTATGTCCGCGAGAAA
>BEHS01000284.1 GCA_002898895.1 bacterium HR16
GGATTAAGGCAGAATGGGTCAGTCGCCCCGATGTGCGCCCGGGCGACAAACTGCCCACCCAACACCAGCTGCGTCAGATGCTGGGAGCCAGCCGTCCCACTGTGGCGAAAGCGCTGGCGCTGCTCGCAGCAGAAGGGCTGATCGAGTCCCGGCAAGGTAGCGGCATTTACTTGCGCTCGACGCCTCTGGGCAATACGCGCACGCGCCTGCTGAGCTTCGTTGCGCCGCGTGCACACGCCTCGCTGGTGCTGCGGGCGTACTACGGCATCGAGCGACGCGCACGGCAAAGGGGCTACCAGCTCCTGATGGCGAGCTCAGAGAACGATGTCCGGCATGAGGAAGAACTGGTGGAGCAACATCTGCAGGCGGGGGCACAGGGCATCGTGCTTTATCCGGTGACGCGCTGGCGACATCAACTGCCTGCGGACTACCTGCGTCATCGCTGGCGTGACGTGCCGATTGTCATCTTCGACATCGGCTATGAGGAGTGGGAGCGCCCGATGGTGTTGTTTGACAACTTCAGGTTGGGCTATGAGATGACGCAGGCTTTGCTGGCGCATGGGCACCGGCGTATTGCCTTCCTGCCTCTGAACCCGGACTGCCTGCACCGCTCCATTCACGAGCGGCGCGAGGGCTGGCTGAGTGCGATGCAAGATGCCGGTGTGCCTGTCCCGCAAAGCTATCTGCGGTGGACGCCACTGGAACGCCGGGAGGAGAACATCGATGGCGAGGAGGTCGCCCATCAGCTGCTGCAGCTCTCCCCTGTGCCCGATGCGCTTATTGCATGGGAAGACAGCACTGCTGTATCTATCATCCGGGCGTTGCAGAAGCTGGGCGTCTCCGTGCCCGAAGAGATTCGGGTGGTGGGCTTTGACGACCTGGAGGCTACCCATTTCTTCCAGCCGGCGTTTCCCACCTCGCAGCCCGACTTCGCCCGTTTAGGCGAAATCGCGGTGGAAGTGCTGGACGAATGGTTGAGTGGCAGGCAATCCACGCCACGCACGTACATTCTGTCGGTACCGGTTCTGTGGCGTGAGCCGCGCACACTGCGGCGCATTTACCCCAAGGAGGGAGGTTCCGAGTATGAAGCGTGAGGTATCACCCGTAACCGCTGTGGTCATCATCGTTGTGGTGCTGCTGATCATCGGCGGCGTCTACTATTGGATGATCGAAGGACGCACCGCAGGCGGTAAGGGTGCAACACCACCGCCGATGCCACCCGATGTGCAGGCGGAGTTTCAACGACGTCTGGGCGGTCCTGCCCCTGCCGGTGTGACTTCCGGCAGTGGACCGGGCATGCCCGCTCCAGCTCCCGCTGGGCGCTGAACCTTAAAAAACACATCACACAAGGAGGGTTAACATCATGAAGCGACACGCTTTCACCTTGATTGAGCTGCTCGTCGTCATCGCGATTATCGCGATACTGGCAGCCATCCTGTTCCCGGTGTTCGCTCAGGCACGGGAAAAAGCGCGACAGACCTCCTGCCTGTCCAACTTCAAGCAGATAGGGCTGTCGGTGCGTATGTACTCGCAGGACTACGATGAGAAGTTCCCGATGGGCACCTACCCCGGGCCGCGAAACTGGGAAGTGAACCCGGACGTAAACAACTATGCCGGAGACCGCGGTGAGCCGTGGGCTGACTGCTTCGGCTGGTGGGAAGGGTTCAACCCCGGCGACGGAGGACCCAACTACACCCGCTGTGCGTACGGCAGCCAGTTCTATCGTACGCTAATGACGGTGCAGCTGGGTCCGTACCAGAAGAACAAGAACATCTGGTACTGCCCGTCGGACAAATGGCGCGACCCGTCGCCTGCGAACATGCAGACGGGGATGCAGTCCTACCAGTGGTTCCCCAACTGGGTGTACAACAGCTGGTGCCCCGGTAGCAGCTGGGGCTATCCCGGTCCGTTCCCCTGCGTGCGGTATCCCGACGGCACCTTCAAGAGCCTGGCTGACATGCCGCCAGATGAGAAGTCGGAGTACATCGCCGACCGTATCCTGTTCACCGAGCGCGGCGTGTTCGGTTGGGATGGCGCCGATGCTTCCGACCCGAACAGGCGCACCATCTTCAACCACTCGCAGGGCTACAACGCTACCTTCTTCGACGGTCACGCCAAGCTGATTAACTACGGTCGCAAGTGGACGACTATCCCTGCTACCGGCTGGCCGCCGGACCGTGCACCGCAGTAGTACAGCAGGACGGTAAACCTCTCCCGAGCCCCTCTCCCTGCGGGAGAGGGGCACTTCTTTTTATCGGGGGTACCCCGGACTGACGCCCCTCGCCAATTATGACCATATTGGGGTGTCTACTGGTGGTCCGCTACACGTGATTGTTTGGATAGTGAGCAGAGCGGTTCCGCTTGCCTGTCGTTCTGAGGCGAAGAATCTCGTGTTAACGGCACATTGAGATGCTTCGCTGACGCTCAGCATGACAAGAAGGCTGGTTTCCCTGTCATTCTGAGCGAAGCGAAGAATCTCGTTTGCCGACACACTGAGATGCTTCGCTGGCGCTCAGCATGACAAAAAACACACCAAACTTGTCATTCTGAGCGAAGCGAAGAATCTCAGAGATGCTTCATTGCGTTCAGCATGACAAGAAAAAGACGAGATGCTTTGCTAATGCTCAGCATAACACGATAGATACGTCATGCCCTTGAACTGTTCCCTCCTTCTCGTATAGCATACCACACCTGCTCTCCTTTGTGAACTTTATTCCTCCTGCGGATGTATCATCACCTTCATGCCCTCGCGGTTCTGCATCACCTCGAAGGCGCGATGAATCTGCGAAAGGGGGAAACGGTGGGTAATCAGCGGAGCCACGCGTACTTTCTCCTGTGCCAGTAACTGCACCGCCAGCTCGTGGTGTCTCGGCACCGAGCCGTGCGAACCGGTGACGAAGCATTCTTTATAATGAATCGTGTTGGAGTACACGCTCATCGGGCGCGCGCCTTTGGGCAGACCGCCAAACAGGTTCACGTATCCCCGGTGCGCCACCATCTCAATTGCCTGCTCGTGCGCCTCTACCGATGCACTGGCGGTAATCACAATGTCCGGTCCCTCGCCGCCGGTCTCCTCGCGGCAGCGAGCTACTACGTCCTCTTCCTCTGAACAGATGTACACGTCCGCTCCGTAGAAGCGAGCCAGCTCCAGCCGTGCCTTGCTGCGCTGCACGGCGATGATTCGGGTCGCTCCCATCACGCGGGCGAGGTCAATCAGCATACAGCCGATGGGTCCCAAGCCGATGATGACCACGCTCTTGCCCAGCCCCATGTTCACCAGCTCCATGCCGTTAATGGCACAAGCCAGCGGCTCCGCCAGCGCGGCGGTGTCGTAGTCCATGTTATCGGGAATGGGCGTGACGGGTCCTTCGTCCAGTAGTAGCCTGGGCAGCTTCATGTACTGCGCGAACGCGCCGGGTATCTGGTAGCCCACCGCATAGTTAATCGCGCAGTTATTACCCAGCCCGTTGCGACACCAGCGACACTGCCCGCAGGGCACGTCCGCACCAATCGCCACACGGTCGCCTTCTTTCACGCGCGTCACGTTCTTGCCTGCCTTCACCACCACGCCCGCCGCCTCGTGCCCGATAATCGCAGGTGGCTTTACGCGCGGGTTGCCGTGATGCAGGATGCGCACGTCGGAACCGCAGATGCTCACCGATTCCACCCGCAACAGCGCGGAATCGTCATCTATCTCCGGCTCAGGCACCTCTTGAAGCACCAGCTTGCCCAGCTCCTCCAGAATTGCTGCCAGCATCAGTCTTCCTCCTGTCCGTCAGGGTGTATCAGCACTTTGCAGAAGAAACCTTTCCCCTCGCGCATGGCGTGCAAGGTTTGTATTGCCCGGCTCAGCGGCACGCGGTGGGTGATGAGCGGCTTGAGGTTCAGCTGACCGGATGCCACAGCCTGCAGGGTAGTATGCCAGTCGTCGTCCGCGCTGTATACCGCGTACTCCGAGTTCCATGTGCCGTACAGGTTTACCTCACGCCGCATGAGCTGCGAGAGCAGGTTAGCGGGAAAGGTAACATCCGCCGACGGGTTGCCCAGCACCACCACTCGCCCGCTCCGCCGGGCACAGGCGCACGCCTGCAGAAGCGTTTGAGGCACCCCTGCTGCTTCGAGGCATACATGCGCTCCCTGCCCCTCTGT
>BEHS01000285.1 GCA_002898895.1 bacterium HR16
CTCTATTACTTGCACGGTAAATCCTGGCAGGAGATAGTGCGTTTGCTCGCGCCTTCTGGTGTGCAGATAGACCGCCACACGCTGGACGCATGGCTCACGCACACGGGCGTGCTGCGTCATCTCTTCTACCATGTACTGTACTACTCGAACGACCGCCTGGCCGGTTACCTGCTACAGCTGCCCGAGCCGGTCACCGAAGAGCAAATAGATGATGTGGTGCGGTGTCTCTCACAGGGCGACCTCTCGTGTCCGCCTCCGCCTGGGGTCACGACATGGGACGAGGCGTGGCTGGTTCTGTGGCGATATCGCTATGCCTTGCCGCCGGACAAGATACGCCAGCGCACAGATTGTCCCTACCGTCCCGCGGAGATGCAGGCGCTGCTGGAGCGTTTCCAGCAGAGAATGCCGTTCCGAAAGCAGATGGTGCAGCTGCTCAATCGCCTGGAGCAGGCACCTGGCGTGAATACTGAGGAAGTGACATCCGGCGCAGGGCTGTGGCAGAGGCTCGCGTTTCAGTACTGTTATCACGATGGACTGGCGCACGTTGATATCTATGAAAGGATACTTCCCGCCGCCGAGTGCGCCGGCTATCACCTCACGATGGGTATGCTCAACGTCTGGCTCAGCAACGGGAGACTGGTACAGCGACTCGCCAGATTCTACCGGCAATGGAAGGGGGAGGGCGATGATGCGGAATAAGCCGGAGCATGACTTGAGCCTTATGGGCGCACAGCGGCTGGGTGACTGGTTGAGAAAGCAAAAGGCGTTGAGCCCGCCAGTGTTGGAAGCGGTCGGCACAGAAACGCTGGTGCGCTACTGTGCAGGACTGTTGACGGCACAAGAGGCAGAGGCGGTAGAAGGAACGCTGGCTGCCGACCCTATCGGTCGCGAAAGGTGGCTTCAGGTGCACGAGATTCTGAACGCGCTACAGCAGCTATCCCTGGACGAGATACGCACGGTATCTGATGGGATCGACCTGCGCTCGCAGGTAGCACAGATGTGGTTGAACACTGCAACAGCGCAAGCCGAATCGCTGATGCGCCAGCCGCGCTGGTGGGAGCGGTTGCAGGCTGCCATAAGCGAAGGAGAGGCGGCGACCACAGAGGCGTTTACCCTGCTGAGCGCAGTGTGGCATCGCTGGGTGACGATGATGCGCGTGCCCGCATTTGCGCTGGTGCGCTCCGGCGACAGAGCGCAGGTGCTCATAGCGGAAGGAATACCTCGAGAGATAGAGGTGGTTGTGGACCGCTTCGAGGCGACTCGCGAAGGTTGTATACACCTGCGTGTTGCCCTGTTGCAGCTGGACAGGTCCCCTGCACTCCACCTGTCTGGCACGCCGATAGCCGTCGCGGTGAACCTTGGGGGAGAAATCGTTCCACTGGCGCGCGGCGAGGTCTCCGGCAACCAGTACGAGGTCTCGCTCGCGTTGGCGCCGCTGCTCGAAACTCTGCCCGTCGGGGAGCTTCCACAGGGTCCGCTGGTCATCGAACTGGGCAACTTGCCGCCGCCTGTGGGTGGGCAGCAGATACGCATTCCTCTGGAGGTGGAGGGGGAATCGCCAGTGTGGGCAGAGGTGCATGGACTGCCGAAGTGCACAAACGAGCAGATTCGGATGCGCGTTTACCTGCCCGACGAGGTACGTCAACGTTATGCCAGTTACCGTCTGGTGGCGGAGTCGCGTATGACGCCGTTCGTATGGCAGAAGCTGGGAGAGTGGGAAATCAGCCAGTGGCAGGGAGAGAGCGCGGAGTTGACCGCTGTTGTGCCCGGCTTACCGGACGGCGTTCTACCCAGCACGACAATAGTGCGAATGCGATTGGTGCGCAGGGAAGAGAATGCATGATTTATGCCTTACTATAACCCCGGTGCAAGACCGCCCGGGCTACGTGGTGGAGCTGAGGCGATATGAGGATAACACGTTGCTTGCCCGCGCCGATGCGCCGTCACTGGATATATCGCGATTACGCAAGTGCTACCTTACCCCCATGCAGCACCTCACCCCCGGGCAGTTTCCGCAAAGCCTTGTGCGCGAGCTGGGGGAACAACTGGCTTCGGTGCTCCTGCCGCCGCCAATTCTGGAGAATCTGCTCTCTTTACTGCAGGGTGATAAGGTGCGCCTTCGCCTCCAGACACCATCATCCTCACTGGCGCTACTGCCATGGGAGTACACATGCACGCCTGCGGACGGTTTCTTGTGCCTCCACCCAAACCTGTTAATAGTCCGCCATCCGGGCGGCGAGGTGAAGACCGAACTGAATAGCCTGGCGAGCCTTCAGGTGCTTGTGGTTTCGGCGAACCCAAAGTCATCTGGTTACCATGCCCTTTCGGCGGTCGAGGAAGAGATAGCGCAAATCCGTCAGGCTCTGGTTGTTCTTCCCGCGCACACCGTCAGCGTGGAACGCCTCGACAACGCCACACCCGCCGCCCTCCACCACCGTTTGAAAACGTTCCCTGCTCCCCACATCGTGCATTTCGTGGGACACAGTGACGCCCGCCCGTCCGGGGCGTTTCTGGTGTTACAGGGCACGGAGCCCGGCACCGAAAGCCTCGTATTCGCCGACGATCTGTCCGCATGGTTGCCTCTGCCGGAGACGAAACTGGTGGTTATGGCATCGTGTCTCTCGGCAGGGTCGGCGCAAGGTATTGCCGAGACGCTGTCGCGAGCTGGAGTGCCCGCGGTGGTGGCAATGCAGTCCCGATTTCGGGATCAGACCGCTCCCGAGTTCGCCCGGGTGCTCTACTCGGCGATAGCCGCACACGGAGCTATCGACGAGGCAGTGTGTGAAGCGCGCCGCCACCTTCATGCGCTTGGTACCGATTGGGGAACGCCCGTATTGTTTCTCAGCAGCGCGACCGCTGTTCTCCTCGCTCCGAAGCCGTCTGACGAGCAAGAAAAGCACCCTGTCCTGTCCATCCCTTTTGAGCCAAATCCGGACTTCGTGGGCAGGCAGGGTTTTCTGGCACAGCTTCACCGTACCCTGTCGGGCGAGGGGTCTGTCGCGCTGGTTGGGCTTGCGGGCATCGGTAAAACTCAGGTGGCGGCGGAGTATGCTCGTGCTTTTGCCAGCAGCTACCCCGGCGGCGTGTTCTGGCTGGATGCTTCCAGCTCGCAGCGCCTCATCGAACAATATATTTCGCTCGCTCCCCTGCTTGGAGAATCGGAACAGAATCTCACCGACCGGGAACGCGCACAGGCGGTCCGGGAGCGTCTGGGGTGGGCTTCGGAACGCACTCTGGTGGTGCTGGATAACCTGAGCGAGGCCACTGAACCGCTCTGGATACCACGCGGCGAGCAGTGTTGCCTGCTGGCTACCACGCGACGATCCTGCTTGGCGCGGGACAGTTACCGCGAGATTCAAGTTCCGCCGCTGGACGAGGAGGCGGCGTTGATGCTGCTGCAATCCCGCTGCGAAGTGCGGGACAGGGCTGATATGGAATCGGCGCGGCAGCTTGCCCGGATTGTGGGGTACCTGCCTCTTGCACTGAACCTCATCGCCAGCCATGTGGCGCGACTGCAGGTCTCTTTCGTGGACTACCTGCACCGGATGCAAAACCCGTTGGACGCCCTCCGCCAGGCGCGATATACTTTCCAGAGCATCACGGGACACGATGGAAGCATCTACGATGCGCTGGCGGTATCGGTGGACGCCCTGGCGGAGGAGGCAAAACAAGCGCTGAGTGCATCTGCTGTTCTTGGCGTTCCCTCCATCGATCAGGATATGCTGGCAGAGCTATGCCAACCGATGGACGGCAAACGCTTCGAGGAAGCGGTGTCCGACCTGTGTGATGCAGCACTGGCAATACCGATGTCGGGTGGTCGCCTGCGATTTCATGAACTGGTGCGATTGTTTGTGAGCGAGAGCATGGACTCCGCTGTGAACGTCGCGCAAAGACGAAAAGCCTGTGCCGTGCTGGCACGGTGGTTTGCGCAGGCAAATGAAACGCAGGATTGGGCACGCGTGCGCGAAGAGGCGGAAACCGCGCGGGCGGTGTTGTCAGGTACACAGAAGGATGCGCCCTCCGAAGAGCGCGACGAACTGCTGGTGCAGCTGGCTCTGTTCCTCACCAAACAGGGTCGCTTTACCGA
>BEHS01000286.1 GCA_002898895.1 bacterium HR16
AACACGTAGGGGTTATGGGTAGGGTCGGTCGCCACATGGAAGAGATCTTCGTTGCGCTTGAAGGTGCTCACCCCCATCCAATAGAAGGGGAAGACGGCAAAGGCGACGAAGAGGAGCACGATGACATACAAAGAGAGCTGGGCACCGAATTTCTTGACGCGACGCAGCACTTTATGTCACCTCCGTGCGGCGGGCAAGCCGCAGCATCAAAAAAGCGACGACCAGCAAGAGCGGCAGGAGGAAGACCGCGATGGCCGCGCCCTCGCCGAGCTGCCCCCCGAAGATGCCCCGCTGCCAGGCGAGGCTCGCCAATACGTGGGTGCTGTTGTACGGGCCACCACGAGTGAGGATGTATACGACGGTCATATCGGTGGCCGTGAATATGATGCCGAAGAGCACCGCGACGGCCACAATGGGGAGCATGAGGGGAAGGGTGACCTCAAAGAGCCTGCGCCACGGCCCCGCCCCATCTATCGTAGCGGCGTCTTGGATCTCTTGAGGGATCGACGTAAGACCTGCCAAGATGATGATCGTCGCAAAAGGGAGCATCCGCCAGACATGGATGAGAATGATAGCTGCCATCGCCGCTTCAGGGAAGGCCGTCCAGTAGATCCAATCATTGGGTCCGAGCACGCCCACGGCACGCAGCGTCCAGTTGATGACGCTCAAACTGGAGTTGCTCGCTCCCAGAACCCAATCCCACGCCAGGGTCGTCAGGCTAATGGGAGCCACCCAGGGCAATAAGAGCAAGAAGCGCAGGATGGGCCTGCCGGGGAAGCTCTTGACCAGTGCCAGGGCCAAGACCTTCGCCAAAATCAATACGATCACTTGGGAGACAAATGTGAATATGAAGGTGTTCTTGAGCGCCTGGAGGAAGATAGGGTCAGTCACAATGGCGCGGAAGTTCTTCAGCCCCACAAAGTCGGCTTCCAAATGCCCACTGATAGCATTGGTGAAGCTCAGATAGATGGCGAACAGCAGAGGAACACCGATCAAGAGCACTATATATCCGATGGCCGGGCTGAGCAGTAAAGAACTGAGCAGGCGCTCGCGGTCCAGCAGATAGCGCCACCGAGCGTGGTGAACCTTCTGTGCGATCTCCATAAATTTTTAGAGGGGCTGCGCCTCGGTGCGCAGGCCGGTCTCGCGCTCGAAGAATTTTAAATCCCCCGCACGGACTGCGAACTCGTAGCTGCACCCCTCGTGAATAGTAATTGACACAGTCAGGGGGAGCTTAGCGATCACGCTCAGGTCGTCTTTGCCCATCAGCGAACCGTACAGCAGCCGATCGGAGCCGAGATGCTCGACGCGGCGCACGTGAAAGTGAAATTTGACGAGATCATCGTGGGCGTTATAGACCTCCTTGGGGAGAAAGCTTTCGGGGCGGAAGCCGATGATCACGTCATCCCGCGCGATGAGATTCATCGGGGGCGTTCCCACGAAAGTAGCCACAAACGTATCGGCGGGTTCATGATAGACTTCATAGGGCGTCCCGATCTGTCTTATCTGTCCGGCGTGCATCACGGCAATGCGATCTCCCAAGCCCATCGCTTCGATCTGATCGTGAGTCACGTAGAGGGTCGTCGTCCCGATGTTGCGCTGGAAGCGTTTCAGTTCGTCGCGCGCGGCGTGGCGGAGTTTGGCGTCCAAGTTGGAGAGCGGCTCATCCAACAGAAAGACAGCGGGCTCGCGCACGATGGCCCGCGCCAGCGCCACCCGCTGGCGCTCTCCCCCGGACAGCTCGCGGGGCTTGCGCTCTAAGAGATGGGTGATCCCCAACATGGTCGCCGCCCACTCTACTTTCTCTTTGATCTTGTCTTTTCTGAGACCTTGGGCCTTCAACGGGAAGGCGATGTTGTCGAAGGCCGTCTTGTGGGGATAGAGCGCATAGCTTTGGAAGACCATAGCCACGCGGCGCGCGCGTGGGGGCAGGTCGTTGACGACCTGGCCGCCGATGAGAATATCGCCGGCTGTGGGCGGCTCCAGCCCGGCGATCATGCGCATCAGCGTGGTCTTGCCGCAGCCCGATGGCCCCAGCAGCACGAGAAATTCCCCATCACGGGCGATCAGATCGACCCCGTCGACCGCGCGAACCTTGCCGAAGTGTTTCTTCACGCCCCTTGTCTCGACGACAGCCATGCGTGACTCCCTTCCCAGAGAGCAAGCGTCTCGCGAGAGAGGGAGGCTTTTCCCGCGCTCCCCCTCTCGTCGAGAAGCCCTGCTTACTTGTCCTTAGCGGGATCGCCGCCTACCAGCCCGCGCTTTCTCCAGTCGTTGAAGATCTGCTTGACCCGTGTGTTGGCTTCTGCGAGCGCCTGTTCGGGAGTGAGCCGTCCTGTGGCGGCCTTGGCGAACATGTCCACGAGCACGTAGTCGTCGAAGATCTGGCTGATGGCGGGGTTGGCCGGGCCGGGATGGCCAATATTGGTGGCCCACCCTGGCTTGACCTTCCCATCGGGGAGGGGTTCCTCCACGGCGCTGAAGAGCACTTTCAGCTTTCCCGTTTGCGCCGCGTCACCGGGCTTGTGGCTGTGGGGGTCTTTCTCAAAGTGCTGTTTGAGCCACTCATAGCCGGCGCGCGGCTTTTGGGCCACGGGCACAGTGGGATCGGCCATGGCCCCCAAGAACGACGGGGTGTCGTAGAGCTTGCTCTCCAGGGCTTCAGCTCGCGCGTTGGCTACCAGATGAGCCAAAAACTCCTTGGCCAGGTCTTGTTGCTTGGAGAACTTCCAGATGACGTAGACGTGCATGACGTGCTCGCTGGCCCACGCTGTTCCCCGTGGCCCTTTCAGTGCAGCGGTGAAGAAGGTGTTGTCTGCCAGAGAGCCGGGGGCTCCACCAGGGAGCGCGAGATTATTAGCTTGGGCAGCGCGATACGCAGAGATAGAATTGAGGATGATCGAGGTCGCTCGCGAGTTGAAGGCCTGATTGTTCGACGCGGCGTTCCAGGTGAGGACCTCCGGGCTGGCCCGCTTGAAGAGCTCGACGGCAAAGCGTATGGCCTCCAGCGTCTGAGGGGAGTTGAGCACGACCTGTTCGTTCTCATCTTGGATAGAGGCGTCGTGCGACCAGAGAATCGCCCTCATGGCCATATTGGAGTCGATGTCCTGGCTAAAGCCGACGCCGATGGGAATGGGGATGTTCGGGAACTTCTTCTTGATCTCATCCCCGGCGACGAGCAGGTCTTGCAGCGTGCTTGGCCCGTTGGGCATGCCGATTGCTTCCCAGACGTCTTTATGATAATCCCAGGGGTCAATCGTCCACATGTTGGAGAAGCCGAAGAACGTATTGGTCCTGGGATTGTAGGTGCTCCTTCTGGCCAGCTCGCTATAGGGTCCGTACTTTGCCTCTAGCGTCTTGATGATATCGGTGTGGTCAATGACGTCCTCAATGAACTGGGATGGAGGCGAGAGGAAGCCGTACAAGTCTGGACCGCTCTTGGCGGCCACGATGGCTTTAGCTCGAGGGATGATGTCGGCAAACGAGATGTGCTCGACTTCGACGTTGACCGGTGGATTTCGCTTCTGGCCCCATTCTTTTGCGAAGGCATCAAACCACTTGTCATGAGCGGGGACGAAGTGTTGCCATTGGATGATCTTTAAGGTTGGGGGCTGGCCGGAAACCCGAAATGGGCTGAAACTTATCGCTAGGGCTCCAACTCCGGCAGCCCTCAGAAACGTCCGCCTCGAGATCTTCTGTCCCATTGTGTGCACCCCCCCTTGGTTTTTCGATTGGGACTTGAAGCTATCTGACTGCTCTGTGCAACTCGCCGGGCGATCACCTCCTTTATAAGACTAAGAAGGCTTTTACGGCATCAGTTCCGAAGCCGTGCCTGCTATATAGCACAAATTTGAGAGTTTGTCAAATTGAGGGGGGCGCAAAAACTTGACAAAATTAGTCCGATTTTTTATAATGTCTCTTACGCCGTGTGACAGGAGGCGATTCCACTTATGGGCTATGTACGCCCCGATGTCGTGGTCGAGACCAGCTGGGTCGCGGAGCACTTAGAAGACCCAAGCGTGCGCATCGTCGAGAGCGATGAAGACGTGTTGCTCTACGAGCAAGGCCACATCCCC
>BEHS01000287.1 GCA_002898895.1 bacterium HR16
GCCATTGAAATATTTGATCGCCCGCACGCAGGCTGAGGGGGCAGAGCCTCTGCGCAGCACCTTCGTGGCGGTTGTCGAGGCATCGCGAAGCACGCCACCCATCCGCAGTGTGCGCCTGCTTCCGCTTTCACCTGCCGGTGCGGATACTGTGGCGATAGAGATAGTCCATCGGCACGGACGCGACGTAGTTCTTCTTTCCCTCACACCCGAGAAGCGGGTGGAGTTGCCTGACGGTACCACCTGTGGAGCGGCGTTCGCGGTGATGCGCTGGGACAACGAGGGCGAACTCCGGCGGGCGTTCGTGAGCGGTGGCGAGATTGTTCACCGCGACTGGAAAATACAGGCGCATGACCTGCAGGGAACCGTTGCAGAGGTGCTGCCCGACAAACACGAGGTGGTGGTTCACCTGCAAGGGGACGCCACAGTGGAGACACTGCAACACCGTGCGGTGCTGTTCCGTGCGAGAGAGCACCAGGCGGACTATGAAATCTTCCGCGCCCGGCGTGAGGGCAATCGGTGGAGACTGTGGCTGGGCGACTACGAGTTCCTGCGCGGCAGGGCGGTGGTCGGCGAGGTAGACGAGGCACAGCGTGTCGTCCGCACGCCCACCGTGCTGGCTCTGGATGCGGTGGCGCCCGTGCAGGGCATGGCGGTCAGCAACGAGGCGCGTACCGCCTGGTGGAGGTTGAAGTCTACCCGCCGGGGCGAGATACTGCTGGAAGGAGAGGCTTCCCTCGCCCCGCTGCGGGCAGATTCCGACGGCGACGGTCGCGCCGTCTTGTTAATCTGGGACATCGGCGCGGGCGACAGCGTGTTTATCCCGGGTCAGACGGAGGTCGTTCGCTAGGGGAATAGCCCCTGCAATGCCTTGCCGATTGCCTGCGGTTTCACCCCCAGCGTCACTGCGATGGCGGGCCAGCTCTGACGCATCTGGCGCATCTCAAACACCCGCTCCGATGAAGCGTTCGCCGCCTTGGCAATGCCGTACGCGAGGATGATGGAGCTCAGCGTATAGCCCTTCTCGCGATAGCGCAACACGTCGGACTGAGGCACCTTGAAGAAGTCCGTAATGTGCTGAATCACCCACTGTTCCTGCCCGTTGCGTACCACCGACTTCTCCGCCACCGCCAGCAGTGTCTGGGCAACCGCCACTTCCACGTCCACTCCAATGCGCTCGGTAAGCGACTTGCCTTGCTGTTCCAGTTCGGGAGATTGCTGTCCAACTTCCACTTCGCGGATAACCCGCTTCATCAGCTCGGTCAGCGCGGCAACGTCGGTGCGCACCTGCCTGCCTGTCTCGTCCGCCTCGCGCACCAGCTTCTCCACCAGCGCGTCGCCTGCGGGCTGGGTGGGTGGCTGTTGTGCCGACGGCTGTGAGCGTAGCGGCTGGATGCTGCTGCCCAGCAGGAAACCGACCAGCAACGCCAGCACGATACCACCCGCCGTCCGAAGGGAAACACGTGCTTTCATTTCACTACCTCCCCACAAAGGTTCTCACTGTATAGACGCAGAGGGCGAGGGGAAGTTTCTAGCTGAGCGTCAGCGAAGCGTCTCATCCCCCTTTTGTCAATGCTGAACGCAGTGAAGAAGGCTGAGATTCTTCGCTCGCGCTCAGAATGACAGATTTGGCGTGCTTTTTGTCATGCTGAGCGTCAGCGAAGCATCTCAGGGTAGCGATACAAAGAGATTCTTCGCTTCGCTCAGAATGACAGGTTTGGCGTGCTTTTTGTCATGCTGAGCGTCAGCGAAGCATCTCAGGGTAGCGATACAAAGAGATTCTTCGCTCGCGCTCAGAATGACAACCGTTTACTGTCATGCTGAACGCAGTGAAGCATCTCAGTGTGGCGATACAACGAGCATTCGTCGCTCGCACCTCAGCAGGAAGAGCACTTTCGTCAGGAGAAACTACCGGTACTATCTCATGCAAGCAACGCCGAGTACGGAGGTGACGAGAGGGCATCCATGCTCAAGCATCCTGAACTCACTCTGGCGCGGGTGGAGCGTTTCATCCGCAACGACCTTCAACCCCGCATCTGGGCGCACCAGATACCTATGCAGGCGGCGGTATATCGCCCCGAAGGGAAAATCTCCCCCGAAGACGCCCCTAAACAAACGTATGTGCCTGTGGAGCCCGGGTACACCTGGGGACCGATATGGAGCGATGCGTGGTTTCGATTTACCGCCGTGGTTCCCCCCGAATGGCGCGGAGAAGCCATCTGTGCGCTGATAGACTGCGGGGCGGAAGCGGTAGTGTGGGTGGGAAACGACCCACGACAGGGTATCGACGGAAGCCACCGCGAGTATCTGGTCACCGAGTCCGCACGGGGAGGTGAGGAAATCACCCTCTACGTACAGGCGACGGGCATGAACCCGTATGTGAGCGTGGATGCCAAGCCGGTGGAGCCTCCGCCAAATCCATTCACCTTCCGTATGGCGAATCTGGCGGTGTGGGACCGCGACATCACCGCGCTGTACTTCGACATGAGCGTCGCGCTGGAGGTGCTGAAGGAACTGCCGGCGAACGAGCCTCGCCGGGCGCAACTGCTCTATGCCCTCAACGCCGCCGTCAACGCATTTGACCCCGACGACCGAAACAGCATTGCCCGCTGCCGCCAGATCGTTGCGGAGGTGTATAACAAGCCCGCTTGCCCCTCTGCCCACGAGATCAGCGCCATCGGACATGCCCATATCGATACCGCCTGGCTGTGGCCTCTCGAACGCACACAGCAGAAGTGTATTCACACCTTCGCTACCGCCCTGCGCCTGATGGACATGTACCCCGAATACAAGTTCATCTGTTCGCAGGCGCAGCAGTATGCGTGGATGAAGGAGCTGGCTCCGCGTCTCTACGAGCGCATCAAGCAGAAGGTGCGCGAGGGACAGTGGGAGGTAGCCGGCTCGATGTGGGTGGAGGCGGATTGTAATATCACCGGCGGCGAGTCGCTGGTGCGACAGATTCTGTACGGCAAGCGGTTCTGGATGCAGGAGTTCGGCATCGAGACGGTGGAACTGTGGCTGCCCGACGTATTCGGCTACGCGGCGTGCCTGCCACAAATCCTGAAGAAGGCGGGCGTCAGCTACTTTATGACACAGAAAATCAGCTGGAACCAGATGAACAGGTTCCCGCATCACACCTTCCTGTGGCAGGGCATCGACGGCACGCGCATCTTCACGCACTTTCCGCCCGCCGACACCTACAACGGCAACATGACACCGCGCGAGCTGATGTACCACGTGCGCAACTTCCGTGAGCACGACCGCGCCAACCGTGCGCTCTACATCTACGGTTACGGCGACGGCGGAGGCGGTCCCACCGCGCAGATGCTGGAATACGCCCGACGCCTGCGTGATGTAGAAGGGATGCCGCGCGTGACGCTGGAGTTTGCCCGCGATTTCTTTGCAAAGGCGGAGGCAGAAGCGAAAGACCTGCCTGTGTGGGTGGGCGAGCTCTATCTGGAGCTGCATCGTGGAACCTACACCACGCAGGCACGCAATAAGCGGCACAACCGCAAGAGTGAGTTCCTGCTGCGTGAGGCGGAGTTTCTCTCCTGCGTGCGCCCCGACGGGCTGAGCCGCTACCCTGCTCAGGAGCTGGAGCGCGCGTGGAAGCTGGTGCTGCTCAACCAGTTCCATGACATCATTCCCGGCTCGTCGATAAGCGAGGTGTATCGCGACTCCGAGCGCGACTATGCAGAGGTGCGAGAGATCGCAGAGCGAGTTATCGATGATGCCCTGCACGCTATCGGTGAGCAGGTGAACACCGAAGGGATGCAGATGCCCGTGCTGGTGGTGCGTACGACGCCCCCCGCGCCTTCTACGCAGGTGGTTGCCGTGCCCTTGCCTGACGGTGCTGCTCCACGTTCCGCGCTCTTTGACGAGACGGTACTGCCCGTACAGGTGGTGGAAGATGTAAACGGGCGCGTTGCCCTGCTGGAAGACTGGTGTGCCTCGGAAGGGTATGCTTACACTGTGTACGACCTGCGTGAGGAACCTTGCAAGGAAGCCAATCCGTTCACCGTCTCCCCTCGCGTGCTGGACAACGGCATCCTGC
>BEHS01000288.1 GCA_002898895.1 bacterium HR16
CTCCGCAGAGGCGCTGTTTCGCACCGCTGCTCGCTTGCCCCGTATCGAGCTGGTTGCTCCTGAGCACGTTATCGGGCGCACAACGGTAGAAGCGATGCAATCCGGCATCATGCTGGGTTACGCCGGGGCGATTGATGCGCTGGTGGAACGCATCCACAGGGAGCTCGGTTGTGAGACTACAGTGGTGGCGACAGGAGGACTGGCGGAGCGCATCGCCGCCGAGACCCGCACCATTCAGCATGTGGACCCCTGGTTAACTCTGGAGGGGCTGCGAATCATCTGGGAACGTGTGGCTGGAGGTAGCTGATAAGATACAACCCCCTTCTCCCGGTGCCGGGAGAAGGGGGCAGGGGGATAAGGGATGTTATCCCTTCGCCATCTGGCGCAGCACCATCGGCAAGATGCCTCCGTGTCGGTAGTACTCCACTTCCACAGGCGTGTCGACGCGAGCGATGGCGGTGAACCGCTTCTCATTGCCGGACTCGTCACGGGCGATAACGGTTACCTCATGGCGCGGCTGCAGATTGCGCACGCCCAGCACGCTGTATCGCTCACGTCCGGTCAGCCCCAGCGTTTCGCGGTTCTCGCCCGGTTTGAACTGCAGGGGCAACACGCCCATGCCCACCAGGTTGCTACGGTGAATGCGCTCGAAGCTCTCCGCCAGCACCGCTTTGACGCCCAGCAAGATGGTACCCTTCGCTGCCCAGTCACGCGAGGAGCCGGAGCCGTATTCCTTGCCCGCGATGACCATCAGCGGGATGCCCGCCTGCTTGTAGCGCATCGCCGCCTCGTAAATGGGCAGAGTCTCTCCCGACGGGAAGTGAATGGTAATACCACCTTCCGTACCGGGTAACAGCAGGTTCTTGATACGGATGTTGGCGAAGGTGCCTCGCATCATCACCTCATGGTTGCCGCGCCTCGATCCGTAGGAGTTGAACTCCGATGGCTGGACGCCACGCTCTATGAGATAACGCCCCGCCGGACTGCTCACCGCGATGGAGCCTGCCGGCGAGATGTGGTCGGTGGTGATAGAGTCGCCGAACACCGCCAGCACATGCGCGTCCTCGATATCGCTTAACGGCGCAGGTTCCGGCGACAGGTTCACAAAGTAAGGTGGCTCCTGGATGTAGGTGGAGTCGGCGTCCCAGGCGTACAGGTTGCCTTCGGGCACGGGCAGGTCCTGCCAGAACTTATCGCCTGCGAACACCCGTGCATACTGGCGACGAAACATCTCGGCGTCCAGTGAGCGGTGGATTTGGTCGCGAATCTCCTGCTGGGAGGGCCAGATGTCGCGCAGATAAACAGGCTGACCGTCTTTGCCTGTGCCCAGCGGTTCGTTGTACAGATCGATGTTCATCGTGCCCGCCAGCGCATACGCTACCACCAGCATCGGCGAAGCGAGGTAGTTCGCCCGCACCACCGGGTTGATGCGCCCTTCGAAGTTGCGGTTGCCGCTGAGCACGGCAGTGACCACCAGGTCGCCCTCTTTCACTGCCTTTGCAATCGGTTCGGGCACGGGGCCGCTGTTGCCGATGCAGGTTGTGCATCCGTAGCCCACCACGTGGAAGCGCAGCTGCTCCAGATAGGGGATCAGCCCTGACGCCTGCAGGTAGTCGGTAACCACACGCGAACCGGGCGCAAGACTGGTCTTCACCCAGGGTTTTACCTGCAGACCGCGCTCTACCGCCTTCTTCGCCAGCAGTCCTGCGCCGATCATCACCGAGGGGTTGCTGGTGTTGGTACAGCTGGTGATGGCGGCAATCACCACGTCGCCGTGCGTGAGGCTGTAGTCCGTGCCTTCTACCGCCACGCGCTTATCCAGCTGTTCCTCGCTCAGTTCGAAGCCACGCTCTTTCACCGGCGCGCGCAGACTGATGGCGAACGATTTCTTCGCGTCGCGCAGAGGCACGCGATCATGCGGTCGCTTGGGACCGGCAAGGCTGGGTTCTACGGTGCTCAGGTCCAGCTCCAGCATGTCGCTGAAGAGGGGTTCCGGCGCATCGTCGGTGCGGAACAGCAGGTTCTCTTTGCAATACCGCTCTGCCAGTTCCACCACATCGTCGGGTCTGCCGGTTCCGCGCAGGTAGGCGATAGTCTCTGCATCGACGGGGAAGAACCCCATCGTCGCGCCGTATTCGGGCGCCATGTTGGCGAGGGTGGCGCGGTCAGGCAAGCTAAGTCGGCTGACGCCGTCCCCGGTGAACTCCACGAACTTGCCCACCACCCCTTTCTGGCGCAGCATCTGCGTGACGGTGAGCACCAGGTCGGTGGCGGTTGCGCCTTCGGGCAGTTCACCCGTGAGCCGGAACCCCACCACCTCCGGCGTCAACATGTAGTAGGGCTGCCCCAGCATCACCGCCTCTGCCTCGATACCGCCTACCCCCCAGCCAAGCACGCCCAGCCCGTTAATCATGGTGGTGTGGCTGTCGGTTCCTACCAGTGTGTCGGGATAGGCGGTGACCTCCCCGTGCTGTTCACGCCGATGCACCAGCGGCGAGAGATATTCCAGGTTCACCTGGTGCACAATGCCCATGCCGGGCGGCACGATGCGGAAGTTGCCGAACGCCGATTGCGCCCAGCGCAGGAAGGTGTAGCGCTCCACATTACGCTGATACTCCAGAGCGACGTTCTTTTCATAGGCGTCGGGTGTGCCGAACACATCCACCTGCACCGAGTGGTCAATCACCAGGTCTACCGGCACAATGGGGTTAATCTTCATCGGGTCACCGCCCAGCCGTTGCATGGCGGAGCGCATCGCAGCGAGGTCTACCACCGCCGGCACGCCGGTAAAGTCCTGCATCACCACGCGGGCAGGCATAAAGGCGATCTCGCACGCCTCACCTCCGCCCGACCATCGTGCCAGCGCGAGGATGTCCTCTGTGGTAATCACACTACCGTCCTCATGGCGCAACAGGTTTTCCAGCAGCACGCGGATCGAGTAGGGGAGGCGATCCAGCCCGTCAGCACCCGCGCGTTGTAACGCATCCAGACGATAGATGGTAACATCTCCGGAGGGAGTGTGAAGAAGGGCTTTCGCTTGCAGAGAGTTTTTCATGGTTATCATCCTCTGTTCAAAGCGTTCTGTAATATTTTACCAGAATTGCGCGGGCAAGTGCAGAGGGAAAGATTACCCCACTTCATCTCAAGATGCAGAAAAGGTGGTCACGACGGAGTGTGACCCTCCACACCCGCTCCCCCGCATGCGGGCGAGTCGGGTGGGGCTGTCGGATGGATGCGCCCTTCGCATCCTGAAAGTGCTATAATACACAGGCAGGATATACACTGTGGAGGATAACGTGACGATGCGTCTGCTGGTAACAGGAAGCAACGGTTTTATCGGACAGGAGCTGGTGAAAAGGCTACTGGAAGAAGGGTATACCCTGCGCACCTTTGACCGCACAGCCAGCGCAAGCACAGAATGGGAGCATGTGGCGGGTGACTTGCGCGATGTGTTTACCGTTCGGCGCGTGGTGCAGGGCGTGGATGCGGTAGTGCATCTGGGGGCGATGTCCAGCGACCGCCGCAATGCCGCCGATGAGGTACTGGCGGTGAACGTGCAGGGCACATGGAACGTGTTGCAAGCCTGCGCAGAGGCTGGTGTTGGGCGGGTAGTGTATTTCTCCAGCATTAACGCGCTGGGTTGTGTGGGGGGACATCGTCCGCCGGAGTATCTTCCTCTGGACGATTTCCATCCGCGCCACCCGATGACACCCTACCAGTTATCCAAGCATCTGGCGGAAGAGGTATGCCGCAGCTACACCGAGCGGTACGGCATCATCACGATATGCTTCCGACCGGTCTTCGTGGTCAACACTGCGCAACCGTTTCCCTGGTGGAGGCGCGTGCCCGCTGAAATGCGCGCCGAATGGGGCAAGGACGAGCTGTGGGCATACGTAGACCTTCAGGACGTATGTGATGC
>BEHS01000289.1 GCA_002898895.1 bacterium HR16
CCTTTTCAACGAGAGCTACAACTACTACAACCAGTTCTGCAACCGATGTGTTTGCTATGAGGGCTTAGACTGTTACCACGGGATGACGCACCACAGTTACTATGACCCCTACTATAACGACACTACTATGGACGTTGGCGTTAAGCTATCAGACGTCGAGGACCCCACTAACACCATTGTGATAGCAGATGCCAACCCGAATTGCGACCGCTCTATCCTCGCTTCTGCCATCGCCTCATTCTATTCATATCCACGCGATGCAGACGTAGAGTATGACCCCTACGGCAACAGTTACGTCGGGGTCGGTTGCTACATCGGCGGCAGAAAAATGGGGCGCGTAGACAAACGACATCGCGAGGGGGCGAATTTTCTGTTCGTTGATGGGCATACACGCTGGCTGTATCAGACCGCGCCGAATATGTGGACGCGCTACGCAGATTGAAAGCAGACAAACCCCAGCATGAGCTGATATACTATTACCGAAAACCCTGTTATCAGGAGAACAGAGGCTCATGCTGGATATCCGTCTCATCCGCGAACAACCCGATTTCGTTAAAGAGGGTCTGCAGAAGGTGGGCGCAGACCCTGCGCTTATCGACGAGATACTGCAGCTGGACGCGCGCCGCCGAGAACTGCTCTCCCAAGTGGAGGCTCTGCGGGCAGAGCGCAACGCGGTCTCGAAAGAAATCCCTAAAATCAAGGACCCTGACGAGCGCAACGCCCGAATCGTCCAGATGCGTCAGGTGGGCGAACAGATTACGCAGCTGGAGAAAGAGCTGGAAGAGGTAGAACAGACCTTCCACGCACGGATGCTGGAAGTGCCCAACCTCCCCCACCCCAGCGTGCCCGTCGGCAAGGACGAGAGCGAGAACGTGGTGGTCAAGACCGAAGGCGATCTGCCCCGTTTCGACTTCACCCCTAAACCGCACTGGGAGCTGGGCGAGCAACTGGGCATCCTGGACTTCGAGCGGGGAATCAAGATAAGCGGTTCGCGGTTTTACATCCTCAAGCAGGCGGGAGCCGCGCTACAGCGTGCGCTCATCACGTGGATGCTGGACCTGCATACCCGCCAGCATGGCTACACAGAGGTCTATCCGCCCTATCTCGTCAAGTCGGAGTGTCTGTATGGCACGGGCAACCTGCCCAAGTTCGGCGACAACCTGTACCACGACGCGGAGGAGGATTTCTGGCTTATCCCGACGGCGGAAGTGCCCGTAACCAACCTGCACCGCGAGGAGATACTGGAAAAGGAGCAGTTACCGATTTACTACGTGGCATACACCGCCTGCTTCCGCAGGGAGAAGATGTCCGCCGGGCGCGATGTGCGCGGAATCAAGCGCGGACACCAGTTCGACAAGGTGGAGCTGGTGAAGTTCGTGGAACCGCACACCTCCGATGAGGAGCTGATGAAGCTCATTGAGGACGCTTCCGACGTGTGCCGCCAGTTGAAACTGCCATTCCGGTGGGTGCAGATGTGCACGGGCGACCTGAGCTTTGTCGCCGCGATGAAGTACGACATCGAGGTCTAGGCGGCGGGCTGTCAGGAGTGGCTGGAGGTGAGCTCCTGTTCCAACTTCCGCGACTTTCAGGCGCGTCGGGCGAACATCCGCTACCGTCCCGCACCCGGCGCAAAGCCCGAGTACGTGCATACGCTCAACGGCTCTGGGCTTGCTCTGCCCCGCCTGATGATTGCGGTCATCGAAAACTACCAGCAGCCCGACGGAACCATTCGGATACCCGAGGTGCTGCGTCCCTACCTGCACGGCGCCACGCGCATCGGGGTGGACGGGAATCTGGAGTAAAGCGAGGAGACCTGCTATGCCTAAAGCCACCGTCGCTGACCTGACCATAGAAGAGTTTCGGAACCTGATACGCGAAGTGGTCACCCAGACTATCACAGAGTTGCTCTCCGACCCCGATGCGGGGCTGGAACTGAGGGAAGAGATACGGGAAGCATTGCTGCGCTCTATTCAATCTGTACGCGAAGGCAGTGAGACGATAGCGGCAGAGGACGTTGCTGCCAAGCTGGGACTGGAGTGGTAGATTGTACTACTTTACCACACGTGATTATTTGGATGGTGAACAGAGCAGTTCCACCTGTCTGTTACTCTGAATGTAGCCGCAACCTTCGGGTTGCGTGCCTTTGGCGCAGGCTAAAGCCCGCGGCTACAACGATTATTTTGATATTGGCAAGAAGGTTCCGCCTGCCTGTCACTCTGAGCGCAAGCGAAGAATCTCGCTTTAACGACAGGATGAGATGCTTCGCTAACGCTCAGCATGACAAAATAGAATGAAAAGCGTTTGTGCCGTCTCTTGCCCCTGTGTCATTGCGAAGGAGAAGCGCAACGGACTCACTGTGCCCTGCAATGACACAGGGGGCATCCTCGGCAGGAGCCTCGAACCGCTTACCCTACCTTTACCGTCACCAGCCCAAACGCGGGTATCTGCACGCTCAGCACATCGCCGTTCATGCGGGCGGTGTTGGTCGTTAACGGCTGCTCCAGGATGTCCGTCTCCACCGCCAGCGAGTTCGGTCGTGCCAGCGCACTGCTCAGCCTCACCTCCGCCGTGGTCGCTTTGCCTTCCACCTCGTACAGGCGCAGAATCAGTGCGTCCGAGTCCTCCGCTTTCTTCATACCGCTCAGCATCACGTTGGGCGTCAGCACCTCCGCAAACGCCTGAGAAGGGGGCAGTTCACCCTCGTGCACATCGGTACTCACCACGTTGAAGGGCAGGTTAAAGTCATAGCCGGCGCGTGCGGAATGCGCAGGCGTCCACCCCTCGCCAAAGGGAACCAGCGCGAAGCGGAAGGTGTGATGCCCCAGCTCCGGCAACGGGTCGGGGTCATACGAGCTGCGCAGAAGCGTCATGCCCAGCGTGCTACCGCACACGCTATGCGCGTACACGCGGTCGTTCACCAGCACCACGCCCACCGGTTTGCCCGTCTCGGAGTGCACCCCAGACAGGTCTACCCACTTTTGCGCGGGCATATCCATCGGATACATCGCAATGCCCTGCCCGCCCACGTGCTTGAAGGTCTCCGACGGCTCCGCATAGCCGACGGTAGGACGTTCCACCCATCCGTTGGGGCATTCCATCCGGCACTTCGGCTCCTCTATCGCCAGCGGGAACTGCATGCGCAATGCAGGCACACCCACCTCCGGCGAGCCTCGCTCCAGCCAGTCCACATCCAGTGTAAACTCCACCCGTGGCACGCCCGCAGCAAGGCTGATGGTGAGTGTAAGCCGGCTATCGTTGAAGCGGTGGTGAGCCTGCACGCTGGCGAGATAGGGTCCGTTGTGGGGGAACGACAGGGTAGCTCCCTCCGTAAAAGGCACATAGTCTTTGATTTGCCCCAGCACCCACGCGGTCATGCCGTGAGGCGCTTCCAGAAGATACTCCAGCAACCCGATGCGCTCTCCGGCAGGAACCAGTTCTGCGCCTGTACGCTTATCCACCAGGCTCACTATCGCGCCCGATTGCTGTTCCACCGTCACGCGCAGGAACTCGTTTTCGATAGTGCCTTTGCCGTCGCCGGTGCAGCCCGTGCCGTCGGCTGCGGTGACCGCGCGGTGCACATTGTAAGTACGGTAACCCAGCGGAGGAACCTCGTGTGCGGGAAAAGCCACCTCGATGTAGTTATGCTGCCAGTAGTGTCCGCGTGCCAGCACCTGCGCTTTGAACAGGTTGCCCTTGTCGTCGCGTACAGCCAAGTACGGCGTCTCGATGTCACGGTCCCAGATGCGGGTGGTAACCACTTCGCCGCCCGTCCACGGTGAGGGATTGAACACCACAAACGGGTCGCTACCGATGCCGCCCGCGCCGTACCGGCTGAGCACGCCGTCCGCCGGCAGGTCGCCCTGTCCTGCGCCCAGCCCCTCGCCGTGAGCCTGCGCTGGGGGCA
>BEHS01000290.1 GCA_002898895.1 bacterium HR16
CAAACCTTTCGAGCCGAACATCCCGCACCACTTCGCCTTCCGCGGCGCGGACGATGTGAGCTACGTGGTCTCCTCGGTGCTGGCGGCGCGCACGGCGAAGCGGCTGGGTGTGCGTATGCTTATCCTGCAAAATATGCTGAACACACCCAAAGCCACATGGGGTATCCAGGACCTGGCAAAGTCGCGTGCGCTGCTCACACTGGTGCGCGAGCTGGAAGACGAACAGTTCCGCGTTATCCTGCAGCCGCGCGCCGGGCTCGATTACTTCTCGCCCAATTTAGAGCGAGCAAAGGCGCAACTCGCGGCGGTTACCGCACTGATGGACGATATCGAACCGCACAATCCCGACAGTCCGCCTGTCATCCATGTAGTAAGCTATTCAGAGGCATCTCATCTGGCTGACCCGCCCGTCGTGAACGAGAGCATCCAGATTACCGCTGCCGCCCTGCAGGAGTATCGGCGTCTGCGGAAGAAGGGAGAGGTAGAGGATATGTCCCAACACCCGGAGGTGAAGACGCGCACGGAGGAGCTGCTGCAGGATGCCCGTACCGTACTGAAGGCTATCGAGGAGAGCATTCCCGACCCGTACAGCGCAGAAGGGCTGTACAGGGTTCTGTGGGCAGGCTTCTTGCCCGTGCCCTACTTGTGGGAGGGGCGTGAGGAGTTCGTCCACGCCGTACGCTGGCAAACGCGCGTGATACGCGGTAGCGTGAAGGTGGTAGATGAGCAGGGAATACCGATTCCTGTTGAGCAGAGAATGCAGGCGGCGATGGAAAATGCCCTGGCACATGGAGGAGAACGCCTATGGAGTGGATAGACCTTAGTATTCCACTGAAGGCGGGGATGCCCACCTATCCGGGCGACACCCCCTTCGAGATGAAACCTTTGCTGCGCATCGCGGACGGCAAGGTATGCAACCTCTCCGCCTTGCAGATGGGCACGCACACCGGCACGCATGTGGACCCGCCCTGGCACTTTGTGGAAGAGGGCATCCGGGTAGATGAACTTCCGCTGGACCTGCTCATCGGGAAGGCGTATGTGGTCAGCATACGCGGTGCGTCTGCGGTAACTGCTGATGCACTCGACGCAGCGGGCATACCTGAGGATGCCGAACGCCTGCTCATCCAGACCGACAACTCCTTCAACGCATGGGACAAGCCCGGCTTCCAGCCTGACTTCGTGTACCTTGCGCCGGACGCGGCGGAGTGGATAGTGCACAGGGGTATTCGGCTGGTGGGGATAGATTATCTCTCCGTTGAACAGTTCCGCGCTCCCCAGCCGCTGATACATCGCACCCTGCTGGGCGCGGGGGTTATTGTGGTAGAAGGCTTGAACCTGCGTGCACTGGAGCCGGGCTGGGTGCGGTTTATCTGCCTGCCCTTGCGCGTTGAGGGTGGTGATGGTGCCCCCGCTCGCGCGGTGGCCAGAGAGATGGCGGAATGAATCGAATCTACACGGACGAATGAGGGTGTTTTTGTGTGGAGGGTCGTGCTCCGTCGTGACCAAAGGGGAGACGGCTCGGACGGAGCCCCGCCCTCCACAAAGAATAAGAATTGACACACCACTAATGCGCCGGTACGGCTATCTCGGGCTGTCGGGCTTCTGACTCCAGCTGTACCTCGCGCAGGTGCTTCGCCGCGTCCTCAGGCGTGGTCACGTTGATGTAGATGCCCGTGCCCAGCTCGAAGCCCGCAGCGATGGTCAACCGCGGCATAATCGCCAGATGCCACTGGAAGTAGTGGTAGTTGCGCTCCTGATTGATGGGCGCAGTGTGTAGCGTAAAGTTGTAAGGTGGGTGGTTGAGCGCAATGTCCATGCGCAACAGCACTTCCTTCAGGATGCGGGCGAAAGCGGCTGCCTGTTCGCGGTCAATCTGCGTGAAGGACGGCTGGTGTCGGCGTGGGATAATCCACGTCTCGAAGGGATATTTGGAGGCAAAGGGAGTAAACGCCAGGAACTCCTCGTTCGCCACCACCACGCGCTCGCCCATCCGCTCTTCCTGCCGTACCATGTCGATGTACACGCACCGCTCGTGCAGGTCGTAGTACAACGACGCGCCCTCGATGCGTCGGCGCACATCCGCAGGGACCATCGGCAAAGCAATCAGCTGCGAGTGCGGATGCTCCAGCGACGCGCCCGCAACGCGCCCGTGGTTGCGGAATACCATAATGTACTGGAAGCGCTTGTCCTGAGCCAGGTCCAGCGAGCGGTCGCGGTACATCCAGATGACCTCTTCCAGCTGCTCTTCGGGCATGAGCGCAGGGTGCTGGTCATGGCGAGGCGTCTCGATAATCACCTCATGCGCCCCGACGCCGTTCATGTAGTCGTACATGCCCACACCGCTTCGCTCCAGTTCACCCTCGATGGCTAAGGCAGGAAACTTGTTAGGCACGACACGCACCCACCAGTCGGGGGTATCGGGATAGGTTCCTGCCTTGCGGTAGGCAATCACCTCCGGCGGTGTCTGGCGCTCGTTGCCGGGGCAGAACGGGCAGTCCGCTACATACTCCGGTCGCTTCTCTATTACTTCGCTCGTCTTGAAATCCGACGGGCGTTTGCTTCGCTCGGTCGCAATGATCACCCATTCGCGGGTGACAGGGTCTTTCCTCAGTTGTGGCATGGTTGACCTCTCCTTACGTCAACGATGTTCATACACGGTAGGCGGCGTTGTTCTCCACTGAGTGATTTCCACAACCGGAACACGCGCACCATACCGGTTTTTTGCCCTGAGTTCCGAACCTTGCGAATCACCCTGCTGGTACTCTTCCCATTGCTACGCATTTATTAGACGTTTGTTTACCGGATAAGGTTTCTCGTGCCCTTGACAACGAGGGATGCTTTCGGGCATTCTATCGGTATGAGCATCTGGACGGATACGCATTGTCATCTGAACCACCCGGATTTTGCCTCCGATGCGGCGCAGGTCTGGGACCGCGCGCGGGAGGCAGGTGTACTTCACGCTATCGTCGTCGGGTACGACCTCGCCAGTAGTGAGTCCGCTCTGCAGGTTGCCAGCCAGTTCGAGGGCTGTTGGGCATCGGTTGGCATCCATCCGCACGATGCGCTACAGTGCGATGAGAACACCCTGCACGGTTTACAGCGGATGGCTTCACAGCCCCGTGTGGCGGCAATCGGCGAAATCGGTCTGGATTACTATCGGAATCTCTCGCCTGAAGACGTGCAACGACAGGCGTTCGAAGCCCAGCTTCGTCTGGCTTTACAGTTGCAGCTACCCGTCATCATTCACTGTCGCGACGCATACGACGACCTGCTGGATATTCTCTCACAGTATCCCCTGCGCGGGGTGCTGCACTGTTTCAGCGGCGACCTGCATCATGCGCGACGCGCGGTGGAGATGGGCTGGTATCTGGGTATTGGGGGCGTCGCGACCTTCAAGAACGCCCACACACTGCGCGAGGTAGTACAGCAAACACCAGCAGAAAACCTGCTTCTGGAGACAGATGCCCCCTACCTTGCGCCGATGCCTTATCGCGGCAAGCGCAACGAACCCGCTTACATCCCGCTGATTGCTCAGATGGTTGCTTCACTGAAGAGCCTTCCCCTCGAGGAGCTGGCGATGGTAACCACTCAAAACGCTTATCGCCTGTTTTCTTTGAAGGAGCGATACCAGTGATATTATCGGTTCTGTGAAGTGATTTATAGAGTCAACCTGCGCAGGGTTTCCATAGCCAGCGCGGGCTGGCTTCGTCTGCAGGGGGACGGCTTCAACCGTGAGGGGACAAACGCAACGGCTCGGCAGGAGCCTCGCCCTCAAGGAATAGCAAATTTAACACACTCTCAGCGGAGGAGCCAGCAACCGCCTGGCACGCTCGGTCAGAATCTGCACATACCGTACCTGCTCTGGCGAAAGCCCAAGCTCGGCGGCAACAACCTCTGC
>BEHS01000291.1 GCA_002898895.1 bacterium HR16
TTGATGAACACGCGCTTGTTGCGCAGGTCGGCGAGCGGGAAGGTAAGCACCACGTCGAAGCGTCCCTCTGCATCTACCGAAGGAGGCTTGCCCTTCAGGCGCAGGGCAAAGTTACCGTTCTTTGCGGGACGGTACTCGGCAACGTCGGTGTGCGTGCCCGCGATATTGAACGCCATCGCTGCCCTTTCACCACACACCACGCGCACCTGCGTGCCCGCTACGGGATAAATGAGCTTTTCCAGTCCTCCCCACAAGCCGCCGTATGTGCTGCGCGTGCCCACCGGCTGATCTGCGCCGTCGTACAGCCCGTATCGCTCGGCGAATGCGTTGCCGTAGTCGGCGACAGAGGGGTGCATCTCGTCGCGGAAGAGCAGAGGGAAGCGCTCTATCATCCCGCGCAGGTAGTGTCCCAGCACCGGGTCGCCTGTGTGCACGTATATCAGCAACACTCCAACGGCGGTTTCCCAGATTTCGTTAGCACAAGCTGCCCCCAGCCAGGGCAGACCGGAGTTTGGTTCCATAAAGAAGGAGGCGTCGATATCATCATCCGGGTTATTGTCGGAGGCGAAGATAGGCAGACAGCGATAGACAAGGCTCCTCGCCAGCTTGAGAGCAAGGTTTGCCAGCTCCTGTCGTTGCGGGTCGTCGCGGAAGGTGAAGTGATATTTCAGCAGGAAGCTGGCAATCGGCGCGGCGTCCCATGCGAACATCGCGGCGGGCACATCGGGATAGCAGTTGCGCGTGTACAGGATGTACCTGCTCCAGCGCACCACGCCATCCAGGATAGGTAGCCACTCGGCGTTGCGCTCATTGCGGTAGGCGTCCAGAAAGGCGAGGGCGATGAGCCAGTTGTTCACGTTGTGCAGGGTAGGTACGTTTTTGCCGAATTGTGGTCTCCAGTCACCCTCCAGCGGCTTGCGCCAGGCGACGCACTGCTCACCGTTTACCGTAAACCTCTGTGCCAGGTTCGCCAGCTGCGCCAGGTCTTCGCGCAGTCCGGCAATAGCCTGCTGGCTGTTCTGGGCGTACACGTAATCGATGGGGCTATCCCAATCTACCCCATAGCTCTCCAGATTGTTATCCAGCGAGAAGGGATCACCCTTCGTCCGATATAGCAGTCTGCCCAGCGAAGGCGTGGGAAAACGCTCCAGTCGGTAAGGTTTGGGTAGCCACTGCAAGTCGTTCAGTGGTGGGGCGGAGGCGAGCCGTTGGCGGTAGGTGCGCCAGATGTAGTCGTTGACGAACAGGTTAGGGTCGTCATCATAGTGCAGGTCGGTATGGTACAGGATACGGAAGCGCGAAGCAAACAGCTCGCCATCTTGCGGGTAGCGAATCTGGTTGTAAGGCTTGCCATAGGGCAGGGTAAGGCAGAAGAACTGCTTTGCCTGCCGTGACTGCCAGCAGTAGGTGCTTCCCAGATTGTGCTCGCTGTGGTCGGTAAGGCGAGCATCGAAAAACTCATAGGCGATATATTTGCCCTCGTCGGGCTTCCATAAACCCACTACCGGTACAGGGTAGGCTCCAATCGCGGGAGCGTACATCCAGTCCGGTGACCATGCCGACACCACCGTTGCGCTGGAAGTGCCGAATGCCCCCTGCATCACGTGGTCGTCGATCACGGGGGTAGGTATCACCCAGCCTCGTTGGTGGAAGATGGGCGCACCCGGCAGAGAGCAGGCGAACAGATGCAAGGGCTGTTTGCCGTGCGTGGCTTCCCACACCACTGGCGCGAACCGCTTGACGGAGACGCGGAAAGAGACCTGCGGGTAGGGGTTGCCCTGTATGAAACCTACGCTCACCACCGTATCATCGCCGACCTCCCACGAGCCGTCGGTGCGGAATCCGGAGAAGAGTATCTGCTGTGCCTGCGTTTGGACACGAGTGGCGACAAGTGCACCGTTCGCATGGAAAAGTATATCGCCGATCACCCTGTTGCCTTCCTGCAGGCGAAAGCCGGTGTAGCGGTTGCCCTCGCGCAGAGGGATACAGCGTAACGAACCGCTGACAACAGGGGATTGCGCTGTAGTATGCTCCGTATGGAGCAAGAAAAGTAAGAGGACGACCGCAGTATACCGTACAGATCTGAACATCCACCCTCACCTCGGTTCCCAATTTTCAGGCAGGTACAAGAGCGCGCGCTGACACGACCATTCTTCTCCACAGAGCGAGGGAGTCCTGCAGCGGATGCAGGGAGGCTTCCTGAGCGGTTGGGTAGGGCGGTCAACACCTGACTGCTTGCTGAAGTCTGTCTCGCTGCTAATCTGGCGGATAATGCTCTCGTTCGCGCCGTAGCTCGGTATGAGGCAAAAACTCGTAGACATCTTCCGTCTGATATGCTATATTTGTGATACAGATCAGCAGCAAGGATAAGGGCGATGGCGACGGAGGAGATAGACGTCCGACAGGAGAACGACGCAAGGCGTGTGATACTTACCATAAACGGCGAAGAGGCGAGCGAGTGCTGGATTATCCCGTTGACCATCCGTGTGGGCACGGCAACGGTGCGCATGGACGGCATCGGCGGGGTAGCAACCAAACCCGAACATCGCCTGAAGGGCTATGCCAGCCGTGTGTTACAGAGGGCGATAGAGGAGATGACCGCCGGCGACGCAGCGATAACCATGCTGTACGGCATCCCCAACTTCTACCACCGTTTTGGCTACGTGACGGCAGGACCGGAGTACTGGGTATTTCTATACGATGTGAAGCGGGATGAACCGTTACCGCCGGGCTGGACGGTGCGCGAGTTTACCTCACAGGATTTCGCCTCTGTTCGTCGGATATACGAGCAGGCAACGGCGTTCGCAACGGGCGCGGTGGTACGAGCGGAAGATTCTCGGGTATGGCAGAAGCTGCTGGAAACGCCCGGCAACTACCCGCAAGACGAATGCTGGGTAGTGGTATCGCCCGAAGGGGCAGTGGAGGGTTATGCGTGGCGGGCGAGATGGTGCTGGTCGATGCGGGATATTTTGGAGCGCGAGTTCCCCGATGCGCTTGCGTTTGGCGAGGTGATAGCGATCACGCCAGGCGCAGCGGATGCTCTATTGGCAACCTGCCGTCGGCGCGCTGCTGAGGAGGGCAAACAAGAAGCGTTGCTGCCCGTTCCTCCCGATAGTCTGGTAGCATATGCGGCGCGCTATACCGATGCTCGTGCAGTGCAGTTGTACAGTGCAGGCGGCGGCTCGATGGTGCGTGTGCTGAGCGTGGAGCGGTTGTTGCGTGCGCTGGAGCCTGAGATCAGCCGGCAGTTTCGGCAATGCGAGCACAGGGTCGCGCCCTGCCAGATTACCTTCCGTACCGATCTGGGTGAGGGCACACTGCTAATCGGTAAGGAAGAGGTTCGCAGTGCGCGAGAGCAGGTTGAGGCATGTACTGCGTACGCCATCCGCCTGTCGCAGGGCACACTGGCTCGGCTTGCGCTGGGCTTCGCTCCCGCCGATGACCTGTGTGCCCGCCTGTCAGAGCCACTACCTGAGGAGGTGGCCTCTTTGCTCAAACTGCTCTTTCCTGTCCGTTATCAGCACGCTTACTTACCGGACAGATATTAGGTGAGAAAAGCTGCGAAGCAGATGTCCCCTTTTGAGGGGGTAAAACGATAATATATACAGAATACTCAAAGGAGGGTTACAACCATGCGACAGCACGTGTTCGCTTTCCTGGTGGCGCTGGTGGTGTGGACGGTGGGGAACTCCCTGATCGGCATGATGCCAGCTTCGGCTCCAACCGGTGGAGTTGGTATGGGTTGTGAACCCCGGACGGATGTTACGGTGGTCAACCAGTGCGGAATCTATCCAAGTTGTGCTAGGTTTTGCTCTAGGTTTACCTACTACACAAAACAGTGCGAAGAGCCAGCATGCGTATACTGCACGGAGTACGACGGCAC
>BEHS01000292.1 GCA_002898895.1 bacterium HR16
CCACTGGTTGCCTCTTCCTCGCCCCGGTCGCATAAGGTAGATACCATCTGCAAGCTGGAGGAGGCAGCCATCGGCGCAGTGGTGATGTACTCGCTGTTCGAGGAGCAAATCACCCGCGAGAGCCAGCAACTCGACTACTTCCTCACGCATGGCACCGAAAGCTACGCCGAGGCGCTGAGCTACTTCCCGGACCTCGGCGAATACAACGTGGGACCGGACGAATACCTCAACCTCATCCGCAAGGCGAAAGAGAGGGTAAACATCCCTGTTATCGGCAGTTTGAACGGCGTGTCCGCCGGCGGATGGGTGAAATACACCCGCATGATACAGGAAGCAGGCGCGGATGCGCTGGAGCTGAACGTCTATTACCTGCCCACCGACCCCGATCTGCCCGGCACTGAGGTGGAACAGATGACGGTGGACGTGGTGAAGGCGGTGCGGCAGGAGGTGAGCATCCCACTGGCAGTCAAAATGGGTCCCTTCTTCAGCTCCATCCCCAACATGGCGAAACGCCTTGCGGAAGCAGGCGCGAACGCGCTGGTGCTGTTCAACCGCTTCTACCAGCCGGACATCGATATCGAGAACCTGGAAGTCACCCCGCATCTGGTGCTCAGCGACTCGGACGAGCTGCGTTTGCCCCTGCGCTGGACGGCGATACTGTACGGTCGCGTGCCGGTAGACCTGGCGATTACCACCGGCGTACACACCTATCAGGATGTTCTCAAGGGCTTGATGGCTGGGGCGAAAGTAACCATGATGGCGTCGGAGCTGCTGCAGAACGGTATGGAGCGCATCGGACAGATTCTGGACGAGATGCGGGCGTGGATGGAGGAGCACGAGTACACCTCAGTGCGCCAGATGATTGGCAGTGTGAGTCAGAAGAACGTCAAGGAACCCGCCGCCTTTGAGCGTGCCAACTACATGAAGGTGCTGGATTCCTATCCGCGCCTGATATAAGCACTCGCGGGGACGCACCACTGCGCCCCCGCGAATCAGGCTCCTGATCCGAAAAACGGTCGCCCATGTCGCTGCAGACCGGGAAGGCAGACTACCGCACGTTATCGGCGATAGTGCGCCGAACGATAAGGTCCGCGATCTCCGCAGAGGAGACGTTGTACTCGCCCGCCTCAATCTTGCGACGAAGCTCCTGCACCATTTCTTCTCGCACTTCCGGGATCTCGTCCAGAATGAACTTGATTTGCCGGATTTGCTGTGCGCGGGGTGAGAGCTCCACCGAGGCGGCGGGAGGAATCTCCTCCTGAGCGTCGACCGGCGGAGGGGCAGGCAACACTGCCGCACCCACCCTGCCCGTGCGGCTTAACTGCAACACCCGGCTGTACTCGTCCAGCGATATTTTCATGATAATCCTGCCTCCTTCGACGACGTCCTCGCGGAGATGCGTCGTGTCGTTCGGCAGAACTTCGGCAGCCGGGCGATCATATCCCGACCCTCGTCGGGACTTAGACCCCAATGGCTTTGCGTCCCCACATTTCTGTGGGTTTGCCTTTATCGGATCCGCCTGTCGTTACCTATTATCGGCAAACCTGTCGAGAAACTTTAGGGTTGATTCGGCAATTCAGCGATATTTTTCAAATGCAGTATAGCAAGAAAGGCATATTCTTTGCAAGGGTACTGTGCGCCAACGGCTTGGTGAGCATTCTCTTAACGGTCTGATCACCTTGCGCTCAGGTCGCAGGGTGGGGAAGGGAGCGCTTTACGTTACCTTGCCTTCTGGCGTAATATCCGCAATGCCCAGCCGATGCGCCCCTGCACGCTCCGCGAAGGCTCCGCCTGTAACCGCCCTTCCAGCACCGGTATCGCTGCCGACGTACCGACCTTCATCAACGCCTCTACCGCCGCATAGCGGACGTTGTCGTTGGGATGCTCGCTCAGCAGTTTCAGTAACGTTGGCTCCGCACGAATATCTCCCAGGTTGCCTAAAGCCCTAATCGCCGACATCTGGACATAAAAGTCGTTGCTCTGCGCCAGCTTCAGCAGGTCGGGTAAAGCCACCGGGTCGCCGATTTTGCCAAGCGCGTAAGCAGCAGCGGCCTTCAATCGTGGCGAGCCTGTTGCCAGCATCCGGCACAATACTGTCACAGCAGAGCTGCTGCCTATCTCCCCAATCGCCGAGATCGCCGCCGCTTGTGCAGATTCAGGGTCACTGCAAACGGGGGGTGCCACTATATACTTCAAAAGAGGCGGTACTGCGGTTTCACCCAAGCATGCTATGACCCGGCTGATCATTCTGCGAGGTCCTTCACCGCCAGCTGCTTCTAACATTACTCTCACAGTTTGGGCAACATCCATTCCTCTGGTGCGTATCTGCCAGTACAACCAGATAGGGTCCTTCTCCACCGGTTCCAGATAGTAGGTCGAGAAAGGCGTTGTTGTGCCATAGGAGAAAAACCCCTTCCGCAGCTCCTCTAAAAGCTTCGCGTCCTCAAGCTGCGCCAACCAATGAATCACGTGGGGACGATTAAAGAACCAGCTCATTCTGGGCATCTTTTTGTCTGCCTCCTGTATCGCGTCCAGGATAAGCGGCACTGTATCGCCGGCACCTATCACCGCTAAAGCCCGAACGCCATAACCAAAACGCACCACTGCCATGGCGTTGAACCTTCCGTTTGCATCTACCGAGTCAGCATAACTCGCGGTGTTTCTTATCCAGTTCAGCATCGTGTTCTTATAAGCCTCCCGACCCTTCGCGCGAGCCTGAATGCGCTCTATCGTCAACTGTGCCAATACTATGTCTGACCTCGTTGCCCAGTCGTTCGCCTCCCTTCTGCGCTGGATGAACCGCTCTATCGCGGGTATCAAATCGGGTGTGCCCACATCCCCTAACCGGTTGAACACATACGTTCGGGTCTCCAACTGCCTGAGGCCTTCAGGGTCAGAAAGCGGTTCCTCCACCGGCGCACTCCGGCGTGTGCTGACGAACCGAATGTGCTCGTCCAGGTAGCGCAAGAGTGTAGCGGGGTCTTTCTCAGACTCGCGGTAGATACGCACCCACTGTGCTGGCGTCTGCCGTAGAGCGATAGCAGGCATCACCAGCGGGTCTTTAGGCTGAGGCAGGTCCGCCGTCACTACCGGCGCAAACAGCAGGGTCAATGCGATTGCGAAAAGCGCTTTGCGCCTCATATTAGCTCTCTTCTTCATGGTCTTGTCGTCCACCGAACAGGCTTGCTTGCAATATATACCCTATGTGAAGAGCCTGTCAAGCGTTTTTCAGGGGAAGCGCAATGATTTTCCGGGTGAAGGCGTATCATGAAGAGGGTTACAGGTGTTACCCATGTCTCCGAACACCTGTAACCCAAGTCTACGGTCTATACAGGGCGACGAGACCTACTCATCCCCAATCGCGCCGAAGTTGCGCACCAGCACGCCGAAGTCGAACAGCGTCACTTCCTGATCCCCGTCTAGGTCGGCGTCGGGGTTCCAGTTGCTGTCGCCCGGAACCGAGCCGAACGCGGCTACCAGCGCACCGAAGTCGAACAGCGTTACCTCGTTATCGCCGTCGATGTCTCCGTTGGTCAGGCTAAAGTTCAGCGTCACCGGTGTGCCTGTCAAGTTCACGCCGGGTATCACCTGGCGCAGCCAGTGCGACGCCTTCGCGGCAACGTCGAAGGTGCCGTATAGCGAGGTGGTGAGCGCGTACGCGCCGGTGCTATCGGGCTGCACTACGTGCGTCTCGATCGGAGTGGTCTCACCCGGGTTGCGGATTTCGAAGACGACGGGTACCGTACCCACATCCCCACCGAAATCGCCGAGCGCAACCGTGCCGTTCACCTCGATAGCGGGTAGCACCTCAAGAACATCCAGGCGGTCAATGGTGCCAGCCGGAGAGGCAGGCACTTGTCC
>BEHS01000293.1 GCA_002898895.1 bacterium HR16
GATATAGCCCCCACACATAGCCCTTTGAGCGGTCGGGCGGAGGAGGCGGCTCGTCTGACCACCAGTCGGTGCTGCTGTAGAGTATCTTTTTGCCGTCCGGCGAGAAGAAACCGCAGGTGCAACGCCCCTTTCCCGACGAGACCAGCCGCAGGTCCGAGCCGTCGGCGTTCATGGTGAACATCTGGTCGGCTTTGTAGGGCGGGCGTGTGGACTGGAAAATGACCTTTTTGCCGTCAAAAGAGAAGTACGCTTCGGCGTTCTCGCCACCGTCGGTCAGCTGTTGCACGTTTGCCAGATGCCTCTCGCGCGGATCGTGCAAAATGCCGGACGATGCCACAGGCGGTTGCGCTCCGCGCAGAGCTACCGCTGCTGCGACGCCCAGAATCAACAGGCAGAGAAACGCTCGCAGTTGCATGGGATGTCCTCGCTGTCGCTCGATGTGTAGAGGCAGTTTCGATTCCTGCGGGGCGTTTCCCTGCCTGTTCACCCTGGAGGGATGCGCTCCGTCGCATTCCCCAAATACGCGGTCACGACGGAGCGTGACCTTCCACCTGTTTGGATGTACAAAGGGCGAACCTCTCGGCGAGCCGATTACCTCAGACCAAACGGCTCGGACGGAGCCTCGCCCTCCAAATCAGCTTGGTGTTTTTATGCCGCGCGGGGCAAGGAACTCTGATCCTCCCGCTCCGCCGCCTCGCGCAGCCTCTCCAGTCCTGCCACAATCTCTTGGCTCATGCCGCGCACCTGCTCCAGCAGTCGCTCCGCCTGTGCCCTGTCGCCGCGGTCGATGCAGTCCACTATTTGCCGAGCGATGGTGTGTAACTTTTCGTGAGGCAGCTCGATGGCGCGGAACTCGGACAGGTGTCCGTACCGCTGTACGCCGAAAGAGTAGTACCACTGCCCCAGCGCGCAGTTGTGATGCGACACCAGTTCCTCACGCGGGATTTTTACTCCGCGATACACCAGCCCTTCTAATCGCTCCACCCAGCGCAGGTGCGCTTGTTTAAAGATGTCTATCTTGCGATGGATATCGTTTGCCTCCTCCTGAGTGAGCACAAACTTGCCCAGCGAGAAGCGCAGCTTATCCACCACGCCGTACAGCCCTTCTGCCTCTGTGCCAATGTTATCTACCACGCGCGTGATGCTATCTACCGCGTTGGTGCTGGAGGCGAGCATCTCCTCCGCCGCCGCGCTCGATTCCTGCGCTATCGCCGCGATGTGCTCTATCTCGCTCAACATCTGCTGGGCGTTCGTCTGCACACGCTCCACCGACGACGCCGACTGTTGAACCTGCCGAATGATGCTCTCCACTGCGTGCAGAATCTCCGCCAGACCCTGCCCGACCTCCAGCGATTGCTTCACACCGTCGCTGACCGCCGTCAGGTTGGCGTCCATTGCCTGTGCCGCGGCGTGCGCCTGCGTAGTGACCTCGTCGATGATCTTCTTAATCTGCTGGGTGGCTTGTGCGGACTGTTCGGCGAGGCGGCGCACCTCATCGGCGACTACCGCGAAACCGCGCCCATGCTCGCCTGCGCGTGCCGCCTCAATCGCCGCGTTCAGCGCGAGCAGGTTGGTCTGCCCTGCAATCTCCTCGATGGTGCTGAGGATGCCGCCGATATTGGACGCCATCGCCACCAGCTGTTGCAATTGCTCTGCCAGAACGCGGGTATCCTTTTCCAGCGACTGCATCGCCTGTTCGGATTGCTTCAGCCCTGCGCGTCCCTGTTCGGCGACCTTGCCCACCTCGTTGGCGGTCTGTTGTGCGCCCAGCAGTTGTTCGGACATAATGCGAATGTCTTCCACAATCGCGCTGACGCTCTCCACACCACGTGAGGCGGAGAGGGCGGTCTGCTCTGCCCCTTTGGCGACCTCCTGCACCGCCTTCTGCAGCTGGTGAAGCAGGTCCACCACGCTGTCGCCGCCCGCGCTGTCCGAGGAGACAAACGCCTGTAACAGCTCGTTCGTGCGCTGAACGTGCTCTTGCATCGCGTATGCCATGCGGCGGGTGTTCTGTATAGTCTCAGCGAGATTGGCAACCCCTGCATCAAACCGGGACACCAGAGATTCTGTCAGATGTTTGCTGGTGCCAACACGCACAGTAAGGTCTCCACGCCCCAGGCTTTCCAGAGCAAAGGCGAGTCTCCTCATCATTTGCTGTATCTCGGCCACGTGTTCAGTAATATCGGCTTGCTGGACAACAGACTGTACTGCATCAACGGCAATCCCAAATGTCTGCATCAGGTTCAACAGGTACGAATCGGTGACCGCCTGCATGTCGTAGTTGAACACCTTGAAGATTGCCTCTTCGGCACGGGCGCGAAACGATGGCTTCCAGCGAAAATCGCGCTGCAGGTATTTGCGCACCAGTCGCTGATAGAGGGTGTAGCTGCCCACGTACCACTTCTGCGGCAAATCGATGACGACATGGACGTAACCGATACGCAAACGTTTCTCAAAATAATCCCTGCCGAAGCGACCGCCATTTGCCGCCTCCTGAAAGATGTCGCGAAAGTACTGCGCCTGCGTTTTTTCCAGCCCCTGTCGCAGCTGCTCCAGAGAGATACCCTTTTTCTGGGCATGGCGTTCAAAGAACTCGCGGGTTGGGAGGAAGGCAAACTGCACGTCGTAGAACTCTTTTGCTATCTTGTCGGCAACGCGCTCTGCCCACGGTCGCAACCCTTTGAGGATGCGGATGTCATCCTCATTCAGGTCGATGAATCGCCGCCGCAGGCTGAGGTTGGATTCGTTGATGTGCATGAAAGTGCACAGGTTGTCCATTGGCAAACCTCCCGGGCAAAGACGTTTATACTATCTAAATTATCGGTGAACCTGTGCGATTTTCTAGTAACCTGCTGGGTACGGGAAGGGATGAGGTAGGAGATAAACTGACTCACCGCGAAGTTCGTTCTTCCCAAGAGGGTGTGACGGCTCACGATTGACAAACCACTACGGCCACGGGAAGGTCGGCGTAGGCAGCTGCCAGAACCACGCAATCAGCGACCACATACACGCCGAGAGAAACTCACCGAATATCAGCCCCAGGAAGAACGGACGCAGTAGACGGAAGGCACGCATTCCCCCGTAGCGCACCAGAGGCACCTTAATCAGCCACGCTACCAGCATGGAGAACCAGAAGACCACGATGCCCCACGAGGGCGCCATGGCATAGCCCAGCGGGTGTAACGGGAACCCCGCGATGCGCCAGCGGAAGTAGCTCAACAGCGCACACACGAGAGCGCCAACCATCGCGAACAATGGGCCGTTGGGGTACTCGCGCCGGGTGGGCACGCCACCCATGAACGGCGCGTTCTCGCGGAAGAACTGGATGCTTGCCGCGCTGTACACGTAGCTGTACAGATTCACCGCGCCGTATTTGTAAGGCAACCACATCTGCACTACCAGCGCGATGGCGATGGCGAACAGCATCCCGCCCACCAGCAGCCAGAACACTCGACGCGCTCGCAGACGCGCCTGCTCCGTCACTTTTTGCGCGTCCAGAAACCCAGTCAACAGCATCCCGCGCAGGTCGCGCGTGTGCATCCCGTCCAGAAAGGAGAGCAACGTCAGCTGGCGTGCGCCTAACATCTGGCGCTCGCCAAAGGTATAAATGTCCATCGGCGTAAAGCAACCTTCGGTGATGAGCAAGCCGCCCTCCGCCGTGCAGCGCGACATGATGATTGCCTGCACGAACAGATATACCCCGAAGTGAAACAACGCGACCTGCCACGTCATGCCGAAATAGCGCGCCCAGAGCAGAATCACCAGCAGGCTCGCCACCAGTCCCCACACCGCCACTCGATAGGAGAACATTTCTCGCTTCTCCGCCTCGTCGGGGGGAGCAGCACCGATT
>BEHS01000294.1 GCA_002898895.1 bacterium HR16
CTCGCGCCGCAGACACGCAGCGTGGGCAGACGCTGGTTGTGGCGGTGATTGTCATGTTTGTGATGATGTTCATGGGTGCGCTGTTCGTGGCAATCATCGGGCGCAACCTCGAAAACGCCGCACGCAGCGGCAGGGTGACCGACGCCCAGTACTTCGCTGAAGCGGGTATCCAGTACGCCGACCAGCAGCTGACCTTCAGCGAAGAGGGCGCGGACTGGCGTCCTGTGCCGGCGAACCTGCCTCCCGACCAGTGCCGTGACCCCGATTATGCATGGCTGCGCCCATACGCCGCCACCGAGTCCACCACCTTAAACCCGTGCGGTACGCCGGTGGCTGGACCCAGCGGGGGCTACAGTCGCGTGTTGTTCGAAAACGGACGTGCGCTGATTCGGGTAAGCTATAACCCTCGTCCGTACAACCCGAACGACCCGGAATCGGGGCCGCTCTCGCGTTTCATTAAAATCGAATCCATCGGGCGAGTGGGGCGGATTGACCCCAATGACCCAACCACGCTCACTTCTGCCGCCACCGGTCTGCGGCGTGAACTGGTGGCATACAAGGCTATCGGCATTACCGACTACCTGCGCTTCATAACCAACCGTGACAACCGCGCCAACGTGGTGGTAGAACTGGGGGTGCCAGAGGGCATTGTGGGGCATGACTCCAGCGGTAACCCTCTGCCGGTTCGGCTGATCTGGGGTAGTAACACCAGCGGCGCTCCCATTCGAGTGAACGGCAACCTCAAGTGGTACGGCGGGGTGAAACTGACCCTCAACCCGCAAAACGGTGACCGGATAGAGGTAGCCGGCGACATCCTGCTGGCACCGCGCGCGCAGGTGACCGTAAATAACAATGCAGTGCTGCCCAGCAATAGTGCGAGCTTCAACACCTACGGCGGTATCGTGCGCGACGGACGTACCGGCGTGGGGGTAGACGGCGGCGGACGCTCCATTACGCGCCTGGAGCCACCGATTATCGACCTGACCGACCCCGCTACCAACGTCAACCGTTACTGGAGCATGACGCGCAACTCCGGCGCGCTGGTGGGAGGACGTAATAGCGGGCTGTTTGGCTTCGGCAGGGGTATCTACATCAATAACCGCGCCGACCAGCTGCGTGAGCCGGGCTTGTTCGGCGGTCCCACGGTGCGCAGCGAGTTCCTGCGACTGGTGGACTCGCGCAACTGGCAGGGACCGTACTACGTGCCTCCGGGCGCGATTATCCGCCTGAACCCCTCCGGCTTCACCATCCAGCTCACGCGCGGGCGATGGCGCGCACCCAACGGTGCAAACACCAACGCCATCACGATGGTATGTACATACCTGCCGGATGGGCGGCTATCGCAAGACCTGCTGGACCCCTCGCTGAATAAGCCGGCTGTGGGACTGCCCTTCGTAACCCCGTTCTCCGGCGTGATTTACGCGGAAGGGAACGTGCGCATTCGCGGCATCATCCCGCAGGGCAAGCAGCTGACGGTGGTTTCGGGAGGAAATATCTTCATCGAAGGCAATCTGATGAAGCCTCGCCTGCCGAACGGTCAGCCCGACAACACCAGCGCGATCGCCCTGCTGGCGAAAGAGAACGTCGTGGTCAATACGACACTGTTCATCGACCCCGAACTGGGCACCGAAGCGGGCAACTGGAACGAGCAGGATGCGCCGTTGAACTTCCCATCGTGGCACCGTGCGATGTTGCCCACGCAGAGGCAGTCATTTGTGTTCTCGTCGGCGATCCCGCTGAATAACTACTACAGTAACACCTGGCCTCACGGCTTGAAGCTGCTGGTGCGCCATGCAGCCATCGAGAACGAACAGACCAGCATTTTCTTGCATGTGAACTATCCGGTGAACGATACGAACGGCAACGGTGTGCTGGATGAAGACCTGTACCGCTTCCCGGGCGGCGTTCTGGACGCGCTGGGCTTGCCCACCATCTATCTGGTGAACGCTTCGGGGGTGAACTACGAGCACCTGGGGCTGGAGCTGTTACGGAACATGTCGCCCTTCAACAGCAATCCGCCCACGCACCCGACCAATCCGCGCAGCGATTACGTGCTGAACACCGCGCCCGGTGCGGAGAACCGATTGACCTTCGAGGTCAATAGCGGATGGGGCAACGCGCCCGCTAACGAGTACCATCTCAGCCGGGTGGCGGTACAGCCTCTGGATATCGTTATCGAGGCGCTGATGTATGCGCAGGATGGTTCGTTCGTGGTGCTGCCGGGTGAATGGTTCAACACCGACCCGCGCGATACTTTCCCCGTTGGCTCCAGTCCGTCCTCGGTAGACCAGAACCTGCGCAGGCAGCTGTATGGAGTATTATCGCCTGTTTATCCCTTCTACGGGCAGCCGCTGGATATTCGCATCGTGATTCGGGGCGCGATAGCCGAGAACCTGCCTTGGGCGATACAGGACCAGGGCGAATGGTTGAAGAAGTGGGGTTGGATACCGCCCCAGTACGGTAACTCGGGTATTCCGATACCGCCTACCCATCTGTACGACCCGAGCGACCCCGCCCGCACACTGCCGATGGGTTACAATCTGGTCATGGAGTACGACCCGGTATTTACCAGCGCGGGCGTAGTGCGCGTCGATCAGTATGGACGCCGGTTGCCTCCGGTGCCGCGCCTGCCGGTGTGTCCGGGACTGCTCTATGTCGGGGAGATGAGGTAAGATGGCGGTTGTCGCATCGCGCAAGGAGCAAATCGTCTATCCCGAATCCGATGGGAAGCCAATGGCAGATAACACGAAGCAATTTCGGTGGATTGTGACCCTCGAGGGGGGCTTCGAGGCGCTCTTCCGCGACCGCGAGGACGTGTTCGTTGCGGGCGACCTGTTCTGGTATCCAGTGGAAGGACGACCGGACATACGCATGGCTCCTGATGTGATGATTGTGTTCGGGCGCCCCAAGGGGGATAGAGGCTCCTACAAACAGTGGGAAGAAGAGGGCATTGCTCCACAGGTGGTCTTCGAGGTGCTGTCGCCGGGCAACTCTCTGCTGGAGATGGCGAAGAAGCTGGAGTTCTATGACCGCTACGGCGTGGAAGAGTACTACCTGTACGACCCCGACTCGGGCGATTTCACCGGCTGGATACGCGGCGAGGACGGTCGTTTGCACGTGATAGACCCCATTGAGGGCTGGATAAGCCCACGTCTGGGCGTGCGCTTCGAAAAGGAGAACGGCGACCTGCGTATCATTCGTCCCGACGGACAGCGATTTTTGACCTATTTGGAACTGCAACGGCAGGCAGAGCAGGAGCGGCAGCGTGCCGAAAAACTGGCGCAACGCTTGCGAGAGCTGGGTATCGACCCCGAGCAGATTTGAGCCGAGAGAAGGGTGATGACAATGCGAAACCGACTGATTCCACTGATATGGCTGGGTATTCTGGCTGGTTGGCTGGGCATGGTTCGCACGGCGCAGAGCGACGCCTACACCTACACCGCCGTGCGCAAGCAGATCCGCGTCTGCGTAATACAAATCGGCAATAACCCGGTGCTGACGCCTTTTGTGTGGTATGTTCTGGACCGGCGTACAGATTACAAGCCCGCCGGCTGGGATTTTGTGAACCCGCTGGCAGGTCCGGGCAGCCGCAAGAACATGGCGCCGTACTGGGTGGTGAACCTGGACCAGATATCGATGGAAGACCTGCGCAAGTTCGATGCGGTGGTCATCGCCACACAGGGTAGCAACATCGGCTTCACCCCGGAACAGCGCGAGAAGTTGCGCAAATTTGTGGATGCGGGTGGTCTGCTCTGGATAGACAACCAGACTGCGTATACTATCGACACGCGCGCTCCGCTCTTTCTGGACCTGCAGTTCAACAGCGAAGGCTTGACC
>BEHS01000295.1 GCA_002898895.1 bacterium HR16
CTGGACCCGTTGCTCACCTCGGTGCGGGATACACCTGCCCTCACCACCACCTATACGCTGGTCGCCATCAATTCCGCCGGACGCAAAGTGGAGAAGAAGGTCACGGTGAAGGTGCGCTACCCGAACGCGCTGTAGGTGCTGGAGTTCAAGGCGGAGCCTGCAGTTATCACTGCAGGGGGAACGGTTACTCTGCGCTGGCGGGTACAGGCTGCCTCGCGGGTAATTATCGACAACGGGGTAGGTGAGGTGGCGCCTCAAGGAGAGACCGTTGTCTCCCCCACACAGGATACCACCTATACTCTCACCGCAATGAACGACGCAGGGGAGGTGGTGACGAAAAGCGTCAAAGTGACGGTGACCACCACACCGCCGGTGACCACGCCTCCGTCGGTGAACCCTGCTCCACCGGGGCGTTAGTCCTTCCGGCTGCTCTGTCCGGTTTCAGCAGGCGCACCGAAGCATTACTTGTCAGACGGTACCAGCCGCTTACAGGCAATTGCCAGACCGGCTGTGCTGCCTGCCAGCGGGTTTTGCCCAGCTGCAGAATCGCTCTTCTGTCCTCTGCCTGAACCTGCCATTGCCCGGATGGCAGCCACACCTGGGTTGCGCTGTCAGGTGGGGTAATGTGTACCTCGTCCGATTCTCTAACCGCCTCGGTAAACGCCTTCCACAGCGCAATGGGTTGGGGCTCCGCGAGCCGCGCAAAAGTTGCCCGAAGCGTCGTACTGCCGTACACGCTGTCGATATACAGCACCATCCCGATGAGCGTGCCCATTCCGGTGGCATCCGCCCGCTTGAGGTCTTTCTCCGGGAAGCCACCTGCGGTCCAGCGCTGGCGCAGGGGTACACATCGCTGTTGCACGAATCTGCGAACATCCGACGCGGAAGCTCCGCAAAGGTCTTCGGCAGAGAGTTTTCCGGTGTTCGCAAGCGGCTCCAGCCACGTCAGCAGCAGGCGTTCCCCTATATAGCCGTTTGCCCATGGCTCGGGGGCGGAGTAGCCTGTGATTCCCGGAATCAGAGCGTGCGAGATCTCATGCGCCACTTCGCGCAGCCATTCCAACCCATCCCGAATCTCCTGAATCGAGTAGATGTAGAGATTGTTTCGCCACTGTTCACCACCGGCGTTGCCCTGCCGACACAACCACACGTTCAACACCCGCTCACCCTGCAGGTTTACCTGTAGCCGCAACCTTTGCCAGGCAACCTCCTGCAGCCGCAGAAGCAAACGACACACCCTTTGTGTATCGGGCAGGTCCTCGGTCTGCTGAGCATACACGCGAAAGCGTAACTCGGGCTGGCTCAGGTGCTCGGTGCGAAAGTAGCCATAGCAGGCAACGGTGAATCGCCAGCCGTGTTTGGGGTCTGTTCGGGAAATACCCGTCTGGTTCAGGCGACGGGTTATCACAACCGCCGCTGTGGATGGCGTTAACGGTTCCAGCGTCTGCGCCTCGAAGCCGGGATGCGTTGAGGCATTCCACACAGGCGGGGGAGGGGGATTTTCTATCTCTTCGTCTGCCTCCCCAACCACTGCCAACAGGAACACAATTATAAGGGCGAGAGCCACTCCTCGGTTGCGGCGAAGGCGTTGTGGTTGTGTATAGACTCTATGGACTCGCATTCTACCTTAAACCGTCGTATGCCGGGTAACCGCCTCAGCGCCAGCACCGAATCGCGCAACATGTCCTCTACGAACTTGGCGTTGTCGTACGCGGACTCGGTCACATGCTTCTCATCGGGGCGCTTGAGTACAGGATACAACGGACTGCTACCCTGTTCCTCCAGCAGCCTGCAGAGCTCTTCCATGTCCGGTTCCCGGGTGGAGGGGAGCAGTTCGATCTCCGCACGGATGTAGGCTCTCTGGTTGTGCGCGCCGTATAGCGCGATCTGCTTACTGCATGGGCACAGCGATTTCACGGGCACATTTACCCTGACAAGGCGCGTGCAGGTACCGTTTTCCAGCATCACCACCCATTCCGCATCCGCATCCAGCCAGCCGGTTGCGCCGGTGACAGGAGCGTGCTTGCGCAGGAAATATTTGAACCGCATGGTGACTTCTGCCTGGTCGGCATCCAGTGCATCGCGGGCGCGGTCAAGCATCCGTTGCAGTTCGTGAAGGGTAAGGGGAGCCCGGCTTGTTTCGTCCAGTATTTGCATCAGGCGACTCATATGTGTGCCTTTTTTGTTCGGCTGCAAGGACACCGCGAAATCCACCGAAGCAATGGTGTGGAACGCACTGCCGTCGCTATTGGCGATTTGTACGGGCAGTTGCACCCCCCGCACGCCTACTCGTGGGATGGGTATTTGACGCAGGTCTTCCTGGTTAGCAACATCAGGAAGCGATAGCGCTACTCCGATTTCACTCATTGCCGTCTCCCGCAAAATGATTTGCACGTCTAGGATACCCGCTTTGTCAAAGGCAGGTCAACGGGTACGCTGTCGTTCAATTACCTGTTGCCAGAAAGTTACATATTGCACGGCGACCTGTTTCATGCTGAAGTGTTCCATCGCCCGCCGTCGGGCGGCTTGCGCCAGGTTGTGATGCGTCTCCGATTGATCCACCAGCAGACGAATACAGTTCGCCAGCTGCTCCGCGCTGCCCTCTGCGAAAACCAGACCGGCGTCGCCGATAACGCGCGGTATCTCGCCGCTGTCCGAGCCGATTACGGGCACTCCACACGCCATTGCCTCCACCAGCACTCTGCCGAACTGCTCCTTCCAGCGCGGCGTGGTGCGCGAGGGCAGTACCAGCACATGCAGCTGGCGCAGAAACTCGGCAACATGCGTGGAGGGAATCGCGCCCAACCAGCGCACCCGTTGCGCTACACCCAATTGCTCCGCTCGTTCCCGCCAGGGCGTCTCATCACCCTCTCCGGCAATCCACGCTTCGCACTCATTGGGCAAACTTTTCAGGCTCTCCAGCAGCACATCTATCCCCTTTGCGGGAACCAATCGCCCCAGATAGCCGATGCGAAACGGCGGCGGTGCGGGCATACCGCCCGGCGTGAAGAGCTCCGTGTCGACACCGAATTGCGGGATAACGCTGACAGGCAGGGTGAACCCCTTGCGCCTGAGTACCTGCATCGCGTCATGGTTGCCGGCGATGACCCCGCTGAGCCGTTTCGCAAGAGATACCTCAAACCAGCGAAAGGGTGGGGGATAGCGGCGGTAGATGTTCTGCCAGCAGAACGCCACGGCGTGAGCTCCTGCCCGTTGTGCCGCCAGTGTCGCATGATAGGTAGCGAAGTTGTACACTTCCTCGTCGATGTGCACCAGGTCGGGGCGAAACTGCCGAATCAGGCGGGGCAGACCGGGCGCATAGTAGAGATGGTATTGCCCGTTCCAGCGCAGGGGGGTAACCTGCAGGTGGTAGCTTTGTGGAGTAACCGCCTCCAGGTATATTTTGCCGACATGAGGTTCGCGCCAGTACGGCGGCACCACTACCAGCAGCTCCTCTACGTCAGGCTGTGCTGCGAGGTGCTCATACTGCTTGTGGTAGACCGCTCGCGTGGCAGCTTTTGAGAACAGCAACACTCGCATAGATAATACCGGCTCGGTTTTGAGGCGGCGTGAACTTGACCTTAGTATACCTCCTTCATGGCATCGTTCGCCAGCGTGGACTGGAGGACGAACCTCTGGGTGAGCCGGTTTATCGCCCACGCTCGCTGGGAGGGAGCCTTTCCTCCCCCGTCCACGGGGGAGGTCAGGATGGGGCATTCACACGGCTCGGCAGGAGCCTCGCCCTCCATGCACAGGTTGCACACCTGCAGGAACTT
>BEHS01000296.1 GCA_002898895.1 bacterium HR16
ATCTGTGCGGATGGAAGGGGTCTTGAAACGAACACGCCCACGGCAGGTCGGTAGGCACGCCGTAGCAACATCCGCCCAGAAAACAGCCGATTCGCCCAATCGCGTAGGCGAGTGCGACGCCCGGCGCCAGCACGTCCGCCAGCCGCAGGAAGGGAATGCCCTTGCGCCGTGCCAGCAACGCCACCGCCAGCCCACCGCCTATCACTGCGCCGTGAAAGGAGAGACCGCCCTCCCAGAAATAGAGCGCGCGCAGAGGCTCCCCCGCAAAGCTGCCCCAGTCCAGCAGCACATACACCAGACGCGCCCCCAGCACACCCGCCAGCGCGGTCAACAACACGAAGTCCAGAATCTGTTCGGCTTCCACTCCGTAGCGTGGCGCAACCCGCATCGACCACCACACCGCCAGCGCAAAGCCTATCACAATCATCACGCCATACGAGCGCACTTCTAAGGAACCGATATGAAACAGGATAGGGTGCATTATCCGAACAACGCCTCGCTCCTCGAAGGGTTACGCTTGGATTATACCACTCAAAGAGGATTCCGAGGTCTTTCCTCACGAATCAATAAATTAAGACCTTTTGCGCAGGCTGATGAACTTTGAAAAAAATAAAGCGATTCAACCTCTCCCCCGGCCCCTCTCCTGCAAGGAGAGGGGAGCCTCGCGTCGAATGTCCCCTTCCTTCGTAGGGAAGGGGGACAGGGGGTTAGGTTGAATACACCTCGCCTCCAGACCCCTCCCAAAGCTGCGGGAAAGGAGATGAGGGGATAAATACGACTATTTTTTCAAAACTCATAAGCCTGCGGCTACACGGAAAATCTAGGCGGAGGTACCGACATGCTTCATCGTAAAATGATGCTGCTTTCGTCGACATTGCTGATGGCCATCGCATGGGCGGTGACGGCAAATGTACAACCCGAGACCGCCCAGCCTGCCGCGGACAAAGCGCAGGAGCAGTGTGCCGATTGCCATTCTGAAGTAGCAGAGGTTTTCAAGCAACATGCCCACGCCGGTCTGAACTGCTCCCAGTGCCATCCGAACGCGCTGGCGCATCAGAACGCAGACGACCCTACCGAAGTGCTCCCTGTGGTGGACTTCCGCTCGGAGACCTGTGGGTCGTGCCACAAGTTCCAGTATGAGACCTACTTCACCAGCGAGCCAGGCACTGCAGGCGAGTTCGGCGGCACTCCTGCCGACCCCAAAGAGCATCCCAAAACCAAAGATTTCCCCCTGTACAACAAAATTATCGCCGGGCACGGTTTCACAAAAGAGTACAACGAAGAGCGTTCGCATCGTTATATGCTGCGCGATCACATCGACATCAAACGAGGCAAAAACCTCGCCTGCCTCAACTGCAAGTCCACACAGGTCGCTTACTACTGGGGCAAGGAGTGGAAAGGGCTGGAGCTTACCACCGACGGCGACGTGGTGGCGAAGTGGCAGGAAGCTATCAACCGCATCCCCAAAGAGATGCAGGACTACGGTGCGTCCTGTGCGCACTGCCATAACCCACATACCGCGCAACTGCAAATCATCAATAAAGGGCTGATAAACGCCATCGAGCGGCGTGGTGTCAACCCCTACTGGAAGGAGCGCAACGCCACCAGCTTCGCCAGGGCGGATAAGCAGCAAAAGGAGATTCTGGTCTGTGCACAGTGTCACGTGGAGTACGTGTGCGGACCCGGCGCAGACAAGAAGGCGCGCTTTGAATTTGGCTGGCGCAAGGTGCGCGACCTGCACGCCTACTACATGGAGCGCCACAAATACCAGCAGGACTGGGTACACGAAATTATCGGCGAGCCGCTCATCAAGAGCCAGCACCCCGAAACGGAAACCTTCTGGGAGAGCAAGTATGAACGGGCGGGTGCATCGTGCGTTACCTGCCACATGCCGAAGGTGAACGTGAACGGACGCTGGCTGACCTCGCACTGGTTAGTATCGCCTCTGCGCTACATCGACCAATACCTGAAGGGCGAGAAGCTGGGGGCGTACCCCTGCGCCCAGTGTCATAACGTCTCGCCCCAGAACCTGCGCGAACAGGTGCTGCGTGTGCAACGGCATGTGAATGAGGCACAGAAGCGTGTGCAGCAGGCACTGAGCGATAGCATCGACGCCATCGCCGCGGCGAAGCAGGCGAAAGCGAGCGGCAAAGCCGTGGATGAGGAAGCATTGAAGAAGGCGGTGCTCCTGCATCAGCAGGCGCATGTGCGCTGGGAGAACCTGATAGTTTCCGAAAACAGCATGGGCTTCCACAACCCCGAAGAGGTGATGAGGGAACTGAACGAAGCACTGGATTACGCCCGACAGGCGCAGCTGCTGGCAACTCAGGTGGTGAGGTAGACTCCTTCCATTCTGGCGGGCGAACCTGCAGGGGCAGACCTGCGTGTCTGCCCTTGCAGGTGGTGGCGGAATATCACGGTATCCTCAACACCGCGCCGGTGCTCGCGCTGGTTGCCATCGCGGCGTAACGGCGCAACCAGCCTTCAGGTATCTCCCGCTTCAGCGGTTTCCACGCCTGCCGACGACGGTTCAGCTCCTCTTCGCTCAGCTTCACCTCCAGGCGACCTTCGGGGATGTTGATGGAAATAACATCGCCCGGCTGGAGCAAGCCGATGGGTCCACCCTCCGCCGCCTCCGGCGAGACGTGTCCGATACACGCCCCGCGCGTGCCTCCGGAGAAGCGTCCGTCGGTAATCAACGCCACCTTGTCGCCCAGCCCCTGTCCCATGATGTAGCTGGTAGGCGCAAGCATCTCCTGCATACCGGGACCACCTTTGGGACCCTCGTAACGAATGACCACCACATCGCCGGGCTTTACCTTGCCGTTCAGAATGCCTTCGCACGCCTCTTCCTGGCTCTCGAAGATGACGGCGGGTCCCTCGAACACCAGCATCTTCGGGTCAACGCCGGCGGTTTTCACTACCGCTCCCTCCGGCGCGAGGTTGCCAAAGAGCACCGTCAGCCCGCCGCTCTGCGAATACGCCTTCTCGATGGGACGGATGCATTCGGGGTCCAGGATACGCGCATCGGCGATGTTCTCGCCCAGCGTCTTGCCCGTCACGGTCAAGCTGTCCAGATGGAGTAATCCATCCACCCGCGTCAGTTCCTTCAGTATCGCGCTGATGCCCCCTGCCCTGTCCACGTCTTCGATGTGGTAGTGACTGCTGGGCGCGACCTTACAGATGTTGGGCGTGCGTTTGGAGAGCTCGTTGATGCGGCTCAGGTCGTAGTCGATACCCGCCTCATGTGCGATCGCCAGCGTGTGCAGCAGCGTGTTGGTGGAACCACCCATCGCCATATCCAGCACGAAAGCGTTGTCGATGCTCTCGCGCGTCACGATGTCACGAGGCTTGATGTCGCGCCGGATCAGCTCCATCAGCGCAAACGCCGCCTTGCGGAACAGATCCACTCGTGCGGGATTGAGGTTGTCCCTGGTGCCTGCCAGAATGGTTCCGTTGCCGGGAAGTGCCATGCCCAGCGCCTCGCACAGGCAGTTCATCGAGTTGGCGGTAAACATGCCTGAACAGGAACCGCAGGTAGGACACCCGAAATCCTCCAGCACCTTCAGCTGGCGGTCGTCGATCTGCCCCGCTTTGTATGCGCCCACGCCCTCGAACACCGAAATGAGGTCCACCACTTTGCCGTCGGGCGTCTTGCCCGCTGCCATCGGTCCGCCGGAAACGAACACGGTGGGACTATTCACGCGCATTGCCGCCATCAACATACCGGGCACAATCTTGTCGCAGTTGGGGATGCAAAT
>BEHS01000297.1 GCA_002898895.1 bacterium HR16
GATACGCTGAGATGCTTCACTTCGTTCAGCATGACAAGAGGGAACGATTCGGTGTCATTCTGAGCGAAGCGAAGAATCTCAGGAATACTTCACTTCGTTCAGCATGACCAATTGTGGGAGGGGTAAACCCGAAAAATACACCACAGGAGGAAAAAACGATGCCACAACACGGCAAACGCTACCTGGAAGCAAAGCAAAAGATAGACCGCAACCGACTCTACGGGGTGCGTGAAGCGCTGGAGCTGGCGAAGTCGCTCGCGAACGCCAGCTTCGATGAGACCATCGATATCGCCGTCAACCTGGGGGTAGACCCTCGACACGGCGACCAGATGGTGCGTGGCACCACTACCCTGCCACACGGGACCGGCAAGAAGATAAAGGTGGCAGTGTTCGCCAAGGGCGATAAAGCGGAAGAAGCGCTGAACGCCGGTGCTGATGTGGTGGGCGCGGAAGACCTTATCCAGCAGATTCAGCAAGGCTGGCGCGACTTCGACGTGCTGGTCGCTACCCCGGATATGGTGCCGCAGGTCAGCCGCCTGGGACGCCTGCTGGGTCCTCGCATGCCTAATGCCAAGTCGGGCACGGTGACCAACGATATCGACCGCGTGGTGCGCGACCTGAAGCAGAGCAAGCGTGTGGCGTTCCGCGTGGAGAAAGCGGGCATTGTGCACATGCCTATTGGCAAGGCGTCGTTCGAGGTGGACCAGCTGGTGGAGAACTTCAACGCGGCAATCAGCGCGCTGCTGAAGGCGAAACCCGCTGCCGCCAAGGGACGCTACCTGCGCGGCATCACCGTCTCTTCCACAATGGGACCCGGCATCCGCGTGGACACGCAGGAAGCGCAGAAGCTGGCAGAAACCGCCGCGTAAAAGAGCCTGCCTCTTATCTCGACATGCCAGGGGTCCATCGTGACCGATTGCCCTCTTGGATGGTTATGCTCCGTCGTGACCACAGATTTCGGACGCGACGGAGCACGTCCCTCCAAGTGATATGACATGTTCCACCGCGCCCACAGGAAAAACCTGCTCTCCCCTTGTATTCGACAGGTGAAGCCAGCAAGGAGGATTCTGCTGACATGGCAACAGACTCTCTCACCCCCAAACAACAGGCTATCTGGGCGCTGGAACGTAAGCCCCCACGCCCCAACAGTAAAGTGCCTACCTTTGAGCTGGAGTTCCAGCTGACGCAGGAGCTGCTGGGCAAGGAGTACCATCACTGGCACGAGTTCCAGAACGCGACCGCTGTCGAGCGTGACCGCATGTTGCGCGAGAACGCCGAGCTGTACATCGAGGTCGCCGAGCGGCTGGACTATAGCATCATTATGATTGTACACGCCCCCGACGATGACGGGCTTGGGCAAACTATTCGCCACATCCGCGACATCGTTGGCGATAAATACTTGTTGATCGCACATGGCGACGCCACTTTTGCCATCCCGTCCGGCAGCGACATGGTGGAGGTGGCTACCGCCTTCTTCGAGCGTCCCGATGAGTTGCATGAAATCGCGAAGCGTAACGTACAATGGGCGCTCCAGCGGGGCAAACGCCTGCGCGAGGAGTACGGCATTGACGGTTTTGCCCTGTGTGCCGACTACGCCTTTAACGATGGTCCCTTTCTCTCGCCGCGCATGTTCCGGCAGTTCGTCACGCCCTATCTGAAGGAGCTGGTAGCAGGGTATCGCGCGATGGACCTGTACGTCATCAAACACACGGACGGCAACATCATGCCCATCCTGGACCAGATTGTAGAGGCAGAACCTCACGGATTGCACTCCATCGACAGTCAGGCGAGGGATATGGACATCGCCAGAGTTAAAGCGCTGGCAGGCGATAAGCTTTGCCTGTTGGGGGGAGTGCAGTGTAGCCTTTTGCAAACCGGTACGAAAGAGCAGATTATCGAAAACTGCAAGTACGTTCTGCGACACGGAATGCCGGGCGGTGGATACGTTTACGCTACTACCAATGTGGCATTTAAGGGGTTGCCTCTGGAGCGTTACCTGTTGATGCTGGAGATGCGCAAGCGCTACGGCTGGTACGATGAACACGGCAACCCCTGCCCAGAGCTGTATCGGGATCAGGATATAGCAGGAGTGGACAACGGTGCAGAACGAGCCAAGTGAGAAGATGGTGAGGATCCTTTCTCTGGTAGTCGTCAAGTACTTTTGAGGGAGGCGATACCGTTGGAAATCAGATACGATCCGAAACACAACATAGCCTACCTCCGCTTTCGAACATCCGATGAGCAGGTGGAAACCATCCAACTGAGCGACGAGGTTTTGGTAGACATCGCTGCTGACGGCAGAATCTTCGGAGTCGAACTGCTCAACGCGAACGAGCAGCTGGGTTTCCTGACAGATTCTGAGATTCGCGTTACCGATGAAGCCACCGGGGAGACAGTATGCCTGCCTCTCAAACTATAAGCTGAGGTGCTTCCGGGCATCATGCAGTCTTCAACCGAGCTACACGTCGTCACCGGAGCATTCGGCTACTCGGGCAAATATATCGCCCGACGGTTGCTGGAGGCAGGCAAGCGCGTACGCACTCTGACCAACTCTATCCAGCGGCACAACCCCTTCGGCAGTCTGGTAGAAGCCCATCCGTACCACTTTGACTGCCCCGACGAACTGGTCCGCTCGCTGGACGGCGCGGCGGTGCTGTACAATACCTACTGGGTGCGCTTTGACCATCGGGATTTCACCCATTCGCAGGCAGTGCAGAACACGTTGACTCTTTTTGACGCCGCGCGTCGTGCCGGGGTGCACCGGGTGGTGCACATCAGCATTACCAACCCTTCCCTTGATTCACCTTTGCCCTATTTCCGCGGTAAGGCGCAGCTGGAGGTAGCGTTGCAGGAGTCGGGACTATCTTATGCGATTCTGCGCCCTGCCGTGCTATTCGGCAAGGAGGATATCCTCATCAATAACATCGCATGGATGCTGCGACGGTTCCCGGTGTTTGCGGTATTCGGCGATGGCAACTACCGACTGCAGCCGATATATGTGGACGACCTGGCAGAGCTGGCGGTGCAGTACGGTCAGATAGAAGAGAATGTGGTTATCGACGCAATTGGACCGGAGACCTTTACCTACCGCGAGCTGGTGCGGACTATCGCTGAAGCTATCGGGGTCAATCGCCCCATTATCAGCGTGCCGCCGTTCGTGGGATTGCTGGTGGCAAAGCTTGTTGGCTACCTGGTGAAGGATGTGGTCATCACACGGGAAGAAATAGAGGGCTTGATGGCGAATCTTCTGGTAACGTCCTCATCGCCGGCAGGCAAGACGAGGCTGAGCGAATGGGCGAGGGAAAATGCAGAGCATCTGGGGCGTCGCTACGCCAGCGAGCTGGCGCGCAGGCGCGATCGTGAACGAAGCTATGAGGAGATGTGAGGCGACAGGGGCCCTGCCTTCCTCGAATCTCGCTTTTTCAAGGAGGAGAAGCATAGGATGCAAACAGAGCCGGTAAAGACTTTTCCCTCTGCAGAGTGTCTGCCCGTCCAGAAGGAACTTCCCGACCCCTTCTTGCGCCCCGATGGGAAGCGCATTACCTCGCCGCGTGAGTGGAAACCTCTGCGCGAGCACTGGCTCACGCTGGTATTGCACTACGAGTACGGCGAACTGCCTCCCAAACCACGCGGGGTGCGGGCGGAAAAGGTAGATGAGAAAGAGTTACCTGCCACCCCCGCCACTCGCACCGAATACCGCCTGCACAACGAGGCCCCTGCTCCCCTGAGCACGCGCCTGTTGCTCTTTCGCCCCC
>BEHS01000298.1 GCA_002898895.1 bacterium HR16
CCGATTGCGCGACGCCATACATGGCGCAGGTGATGCAGTGCGCTGAAAAGGGTGAGTATCGCCAGCATAAAGAACGCCCCTGCTCCCTGATACGCTACATGTGCGCCAAAGGTGGCGTGCTCGAAGGGAATGTTCTCGCTGTAGGCGGCGGCAATCGCTTCCTGAAACTTGCCCAGCAGGTAGAACAGCCAGAAGGAGAAAAGCAAATCGGTAGGCATCAGGTAGAAGAAGCCGATAGCCGCCGGAGAAATCCAGATAGCCCAGTAGCTCACCTGATTCCAGGGGCGCTCCGTGAACAACGGGTTCAGGTGAAACATTAACGGAACCTCGGGCACCGTAGGAACCCACTGGTGCAAACCGTTCAGCAAGAACAAACCAAACGATACCGCGAATCCTGCCCACATCAGCCTGTTGCGCAGGAACGACTGCGGCTGCAACATCATCTCCAGAGGCAGTTGTACCAGTGGGAAAGAGAGTTTTTCACCTTCCACCCAGTGTTTGCGCAGGATCACGGTCATGCAAAAGAAGGCGGCATAGACGGCGAGTATCAGGATGAGCCACACCAGCAGAGGGGTTATCCACTGCGCCCACGGCAGCGCCATGCCAGCGGGTAGCCGCTCGTAGAACCAGACCGCCACATCCTGCCTTGCTCCCTTATCGGGGTCCCAGGGCACCAGTGCGCGCGGAATATGCTGAAAAAAGAGCACATCCCAGCGGTTGCCGGGCGCGTAGTAGTTCACACCCACCAGCAGAGGCAGCCACCTTTCCATCAGCCCGCGTGAGGCAATCATCGGAGCGGGAATCATCAGAATAAACGCTACCGCCATCTCTGCAGGCGTCAATTTCGCACGAGGAAATGCCCAGCCCAGCAGCTGGTTGCCAGCCACCAGCACGAACAACACTCCCACCAGCGCAGGAGTCAGCTGCATCATGCCAATCTGGATGTTCTTTGCAATCAGCTCGCCGGCGGATACAATCACGCACAGAGCGATAATCCCCGCAAATCCTACCACCAGTGCGCGCGGACGAACAGGAGGAGTCAACGAGGCGGGTTCGTCCGTTCTTTGCGCTGTGTCCGGCGAGGCAGTGACTGCTGTCCTCTGCATTGGTGAAGATCTTCCTCCGATATATAACGCTCATACAAAACAGCTATAACATTTTGAAAACAGGGGATAAAATCCTGCTGTTTCCTATTCTGCAAGAGGGTAAAAGTTCCTGCCGTGGGGAGGGCGAGGCTCCCGCCAAGCCATTCGATTCGTGCTCTGTGGGGAGGGCGAGGCTCCCGCCGAGCCGTCTTGTCGTGCTGATAACGAAGCCGCTCAGCGTATCGGTTAGCCAGAAATCCGTGCAGGAATCAACCGCCAGCCTGTGTAATCCCCTCATAAGGGAAAAGATGCGTGCGGAATGCCCACCTAATCTGTCGTTTACTCGCGACACGCTTCACCAGCTGGAAGCTTCGTGCCGGAAGGAGTGGTTGCTGACCAACGGTATCGGAGGCTTTGCGTGCGGTACTATTGGTGGACTACGCACCCGACGCTATCACGGATTGCTCACCGCCGCCGCCCCACCCCCTGCCGGCAGAGTGCTGGTGCTGGCAGAGATAGAGGCATGGGTGGATATCGATTCCCAAAGCCACCCGATTTCCAGCCACCTGTACCACGGCGCCATTCACCCGAACGGCATCCACCACCTGCAACGGTTCAGCCTGCATCCTTGCCCTACCCATCTGTACACGGTGGGCAACGTGGTGATTCAACGGCAGGTCTGGCTGGTTCCGCACCATAACGCGGTCGTGGTGCGCTACACTCTTCTCTCGAGGCAGAGGACAGTACGGCTACATCTGATTCCTCTATTCGCCTGCCGCGACTACCACATGCTCACACACGCCAACAACGCTTTGAACCCGCACGCCGAAGAGGTGGCACCCGGTGTGTATCTGTTGACTCCGTACCCGGCTTTTCCAGCCGTTTACCTGCGCACCGGCGACGCCCATCTGGTCGCGCATCCCGACTGGTACTACGCCTTCCACTACCCCGCAGAAACCGAACGTGGACTGGACGATACGGAAGACCTGTGGACGCCCGGCACGCTGGTTTGCGACCTGCAGCGCGGTCAGAGCGTAACCGTTGCGGTATCGCTGGAGCCTTTTGTGGAGATACCTGCAGAGCCACCCGAAGAGATGGAGGTGCCTCCTCCGTTCTGCGAGCATCCGCTGGCGAGCGCGCTGTGGTGCGCGGCGGAGCAGTTTGTTATCCACCGCCCGCAGGGCACGAGTATCATCGCGGGATACCCCTGGTTCACCGACTGGGGGCGCGATGCGATGATTTCCCTGCGCGGTATCTTGCTGGTGCGGAAGCGCTACGAGCAGGCGCGAGAGGTGCTGAGCCTTTTTGCCGGATACATGCGCGATGGGCTGATTCCCAATCGCTTCCCTGACACAGGCGAAGAGCCGGAATATCACGCCGCCGACGCCACACTGTGGTTTGCCTGGATGGCGGACTGTTACCGGCGGGAGACGGGCGACGAGCAGTTCTTCAGGGAGGAGGTATACCCCCGCCTGCGGGAGTGTTTACAGGCATATCGCGAGGGCACGCGCTTCGGTATCCGAATAGACCCTGCGGACGGCATCTTGCGCGTGGGTGAACCCGGCTGGCAAGTAACCTGGATGGATGCGAAGGTAGGCGATTGGGTGGTTACCCCGCGCGAGGGCAAGCCGGTGGAGGTCGCTGCCCTGTGGTTGCAGTTTTTGCAGGTGCTCACCGAAGCGGCGCATCGCTACGACGACCCGGCTACCGCTTCGGTAGCCGGCGACCTGTTGAGGCGGGCACGCGAGTCGTTCATGAGCGCGTTCTGGATTGCGGAACTGCACTACCTTGCCGACGTGGTGGATGACCGGGGCAGGCAGGATTGCCGCTTGCGTCCGAACCAGCTGATTGCGCTGGCAATACCACAGCCCCCCGTCCCGCGCGATCTGGCGAAACAGATGGTACGCGCTGTGGAACGTCACCTGCTGACCCCGTACGGACTGCGCACGCTGGCTCCTTTTGACCCTGAGTATCGAGGGTATTATGGAGGTGATGTCACCGCTCGCGACAGCGCATATCATCAGGGCACAGTGTGGACGTGGCTGCTGGGCCCCTACGCGGACGCGTTGCTCTTCACCTCCGGCAGAACACCCTACACCCTTTCTCGCCTGCGCAATTTACTGAAGCCTTTCGAAAAGCACCTGCGCGATGCAGGCTTAGGAACGATATCCGAAATCTTTGACGGCGACCCTCCACATCATCCTCGAGGCTGTTTCGCGCAGGCGTGGAGTGTCGCGGAGCTGCTTCGAATATGGCAGATGGCGACCCTCTAGCCCAGGCGACGCAGGATACACAGCGGGGTTTGCTGACTGCCCTGCCCCAGCGGGTTATCGCGAAACAGCTCCGTGACCAGCGCGCGGTTCAGCCCCCGGCTGGCGCCCAGCACCTCCACGCCCAAATCGTTGGCGTCCACAATGGCAACGGGCACACCCAGTTCTTCCGCAAGGTCTTGAGCCACTTTGTTGGGGTTCTTGGGAGCCAGCGACGCATAGCGGTTATACGGCGGCAAAGTGTAGGGGGTGGGACCGTCTATCGCCGCCACACTGCGCCCCGCGATGCGGTAGAACATC
>BEHS01000299.1 GCA_002898895.1 bacterium HR16
CGGGTCGAAGGTCACGTTACCCGCCGAGATGTGCTCGCGTAACGCCCGCAATCCCGAGAGGATAGCGTCCGTCTCTTCCGGTGTCAACACACCGATTTTGCCCAGCATCCGCGCGTGGGCGATGCTGCCGCGGATATCCACCTCCCACAGCCGCGCGTCCACACCGAGCGAGGCAGTGAACGCCTCTACCGCGTCATCGGTCTGCTTCTCGAAACGTCCTCCCCACAGTTTGCTCATGCTTGTCCCTGGTGCTTCTGCCTTAGCGCATGGTACATCCGCGCCTGCAAACCGAAAATCTTCACCATGCCGGTGCTCTCACGCTGGTCAAAGGCGGTGGTGTCAAACGACGCCAGCTCCTCCGAGTACAGCGCCCATGGGCTGCTTCGCCCCACCACTTGCAGGTTCCCCCTGTACAGGCGCAACCACACCGTGCCGGTCACGCGCTTTTGCGTGCTGGCGATGAACGCCTCGAGGTCTTCCTTGAAGGGGTCAAACCACAGCCCGTAGTACGCCAGCTGCGCCCACTCGGCATCTACCAGTGCTTTAAAGCGCAGTTCCTCGCGAGTCAACACCAGCGCCTCCAGAGCGTGATGCGCAGTCAGGATGGTAACTGCTGCAGGGCATTCGTAATTTTCGCGCACCTTCAGCCCCAGCATCCGGTCTTCCATGATGTCGATGCGCCCTACACCGTTTTCGCCGGCGATACGATTGAGCTTAGCAATCAGCGCGGCGGGTGAGAGGCGTTCGCCATCTATCGCTACCGGCACGCCTTCCTCGAAGTCCACCTTCAGCTCACGCGGCGCATCGGGAGCATCCTGCGGGTTGCGCGTCCAGCGATAAATCTCCTCAGGCGGGGCATAGTCGGGTTCCTCCAGGCGACCGCCTTCGATGGAGCGTCCCCACAAGTTCTCGTCGATGCTCCAGATTTTCTCCACGCTCTGGGTAATGGGCACACCGCGCGATTTAGCATATTCGATCTCCCATGAGCGGGTCATGTTGCGCTCGCGGATGGGAGCGTGGATAGTAGCGTCGGGCATCAGGGCGCGGATGGTAAATTCGATGCGAAACTGGTCGTTGCCCTTGCCTGTACAACCGTGCGCGAACGCGGTTGCACCTAACTGCTTCGCCACTTCCACCGCCTTCGCTGCGATAAGCGGGCGGGCTATCGAGGTGCTGACCGGGTAGCCTTCGTAGCTGGCATTGGCTCGCACCGCCGCGAAGCAGTAATCGCGGGCAAACTCCTCCTTAGCAGGCACAGTGTAGTGCTCGGTACCCAGCGCACGCGCCTTTTCTGCCGCTTCCTGGATGTCCTCCTCCGGTTGCCCTACGTCCACCGTCACGGTGATGACGTGATCGTAGCCGTACTCTTCACGCATCAGGGGAATGCACACCGAGGTGTCCAGCCCCCCGGAATAGACCAGAACCACCTTTTTCATCGTCCGTACTCCTCTGTGGGATAACGGTTAGATTATACGGGAAGGAGGGCAATGAACGCAACGTCGTTGTTGTGGGTCACAACCTCTGTGCCAGATCGGTGGGGTCTACCCGGTGAATACCTGCAATGATATCGAAATGTTTGTCTGTCGATATAATCTCTCTTATACCATTGTTAAGCATCACTGCGACATGAATAACATCCCGCGAACGTACGCCCTGCGGAGCATATTGACGGAATAGTTCAATAGCTAGCTTTACATCGCGTAAAGTAACAGGATATACAGTGGGAACAAGAGTTAATAAATCACTTGCCAAAGTAGATGCCTCTGTATATCTTCCTAACGCACCATAGCGATGAAGTATTTCCTGAACAATCTCGGTATCAATGGCTACGGTAATTTGTGTACGAGTAACGGCGCGAAGCACACTCTGACAAGCTTCCTTATAGGGGTGCTCTCGTCCAGCAGCATACATGGGAACGTTTACATCCAGCAAGAACATGACAGACGCACTCATTGCTCAGTGGCTCCGCGAATGATTTCCTCCTCCATCTGCTCCCAGTCGCTGACCGAAAGCTGCAGGGACAGTATCCGCTGAAGAGCCTCTTCACGTTTTTCCTGTTCTTCGGCGTCTACAAGAGGGTGGAGCTGCACCTCCACAGGCGTACCGTTTGGTAAACCCGGTTCATGTTCGAGAATGATAGTGTTTCCCGCAACTTTCCCACGGCAGATAAGAGTTTGCATAGGATCAACCTCCCTTTCGTACAGTATACCGCAGGTGCTGTCCTGTTTGCACTTTTCCTGCTTTCGCCATATAATATCCACAAGAGCCTGAAGTGAGGTACTTATCGGTGCGCGGTCTCCAATCGAAGCCGTGGAGGATATGGTTGCTTGCCCTCATCGGGTTGCCGGTATGCTGGTGGCTACAGCCTGTACCGGTTCTCCATCCGCTACCCGTGTTACTGCTCCTGCTGTTGACCGTATTGACGATGGCTCTGCCTGTCGGGCGGTTTGGCACGCGCAGGGTTCGCCTTGGCAGTGCAGTGGTTTTCTACACCGCGTTACTGTACGGCGCGTGTGTGGGGGCAATGATTAGTCTGCTTGCCGGTGTAGCTGCACAGAGGCTGCGCCAGAAGGAGCAAAACGATATTCCTGTATACGCACCTGCGCTTGCGCTGTCCGTTCTGGTCAGCGTGGCATTTTATTACTATCACGAACAGGCTTACGGTCTCGTCCCCCTGAGCTGGTCGGATTGGCTACGCCTGTTGGTGACAGCAGTATTATTCGTTGGGCTGCGCGTGGTATTGCTATGGTGGGGTGAAGGGAGACGAAACGCTCACTGGCGACAGGTAGCGCGTGTGGAGTTCATTGTAGAGACAGTAACACTACCTACCGTGCTGGCAGCGTTGCTGGCGCAGAAACAGTGGGGGTGGCGATCGGTGTTACCGGCATGTTCGGCAGGAGCAGCGGGGCTGGTGGCGGCGCGCGCACTCATCCATGCTCACCAGGCGCAGCGTCAGGTGCGCGCTTTGCGAACGTTGCACCATCGCCTGATCGCCCATCTGCACCCAGACCGTTTGCTCCAGGACCTGGGCGAGGAGTTGCGCCGCTTGCTGGTTTTTGACCGACTGAGCCTGTGGAGCTACTCGCGCCAGGAGGCGCACATCCAGATTGTGGGTGTACATCCTCAGCGGGAACGGGCAGCTTTCCCCGCTTATCTTCTGGTGGAGGGTATTTTCAGCAAGGCAATAGACCAGCGCAAGCCTCTGGTACTTTCAGATGCGTTGCGCACGCGTTTGCACGAGGTCGCCGAGCACTTCGAAGGGCATCTGTTGATTGTCCCGTTGATAGTGCATGAGTATACGTGGGGCGTGCTTGTACTTGAACGTACGGCGCAACGCGAACCGTTTACACACCCGGATTACGAGGCGATACAGGTGCTGGTAGACCACCTGGCGATTCTGCTCGAGAACATGCGTCTCTACCGACAGACAGCCGAGTTGGCGGTGCGCGACGGTCTGACGGGACTGCTGAACCACCGACGGTTATACGAACGACTGAAAGAAGAGATCTCTCGCTCGTCGCGTTACCACCACTCCATGACGCTGCTGATGATAGACGTGGACTACTTCAAACGCTACAATGATACATATGGTCACCAGCAGGGTGATGAACTGCTGCGCATTCTGGCAAAGATACTCCAG
>BEHS01000300.1 GCA_002898895.1 bacterium HR16
ATCTTCACGATGTGCCGACGCAGCTTGCGAGCGGTTCGTTCCAGCTGTTCGAGAGAAACGTCCGTTGTGACCAACGCACCGACCTCCTGCACAAGGGTTCGAAGGTTATTCTATCCCGACAGGGGTGGTGTTGTCAAACGCGCGGTTGACAACATACCGGTTTTGCCCGTATAATGCACAAGGATAGAACTTTCTCACCATTATTTTTCAGGTAATGAGGAGTGCATTGACAGCGACACAGCCACCTTTTCGTTGCGCGCTGTTCGATATAGACGGTACTCTGGTCGACACCGTGGAGTTAATCGTCCGCGCATTAGACCATACTTTCCGCAAACATCTGGGAGTACAGATTTCGAGAGACGAGTTGCGTCGAACGATTGGGCTTCCTTTGCACAAGCAAGTGCGCCTGTTCGACCATCTGGTGGACTTTGTGCCAGACCACCGCGCGATGGAGGAGGACGAAATCGCCTATTATGAGGCGCACAAGCATCTGGAACAGGTCGTTCCTGAGGCGGTAGAGGCGCTGAAGGAGGCGAAGCGCGCGGGGTTGCGAACGGCTCTGGTCACCTCGAAGAACAGGATTGAGCTGGACACGTTCCTGCCACGTTTGAACGTGAACGGCTGGGTAGACGCAGTGGTCAGCGCATCCGACGTAGCTCGTCCGAAGCCTGCGCCCGACCCGGTGCTGGTGGCGTTGCAAAGGCTGGGCGCGTTACCACAGGAAGCAGTTTTCGTGGGCGATACGGTGTACGACATCCGGTGTGCCCGTGAGGCCGGGGTGAAGGTGGTAGCGGTCGGTTGGGGCGCGCACCCGATAGAGGTGTTGCGTGCAGAGGCGCCCGACTGGCTCTTTGAGCAACCTGCTCAGCTCCGGGAGTTTTTCCGTCTGCTCGGACGGCGCGCCGAGCCAGAGGTGGCACGTGTCGGCATCCCCACGGCGGACGAAACGCCGTGAGAACCAAGGAGGCTATTCAGCAAGATGCCACCACGTCGACGTCGCTCCGCGCCGGAGAGCGCAGAGTTAGCAGCTGAGTCATCGCAAACACCAGAGGTAACCAGTCAGCCAGATGACAGCACGGCTGTCTCTCCAGAAGAGGCTTTATCTGAGCCTGCGCCCGCCGAGCAGCCTGCAACTACCACGCGCCGCCGGCGCAGCTCCACCTGCAGACGGACAAAGCGGAAGGAGGCTGCGGCAGAGGCGGCTGCCGAGCCAACTGTGGAACCTTCGGATGAGGTAGCAGAGGCGGTTACAGAAGCCCCCATCGAAGAGACACTTGCCCCAACACCGCCCGACGAGGCTGCGGAGCAGGGAACCCTTCTCGGACCGGTGTCGCACGAGGTAGAGGTAGCCGAGCCAGAGATGGCGTTACTGGGGGCAGAAGTCGCAGAGCCCGAGACGCCCCAGCCTGTGCCGGGCGAAGTGGTCACGCCACCTGCCCGTCGTCGGCGACGCACCCGCCGCACAGCGGCGGTGGAAACCGTTGCCGAAGAGGAGAGCGTGGAACAGCGCAGGCGTAAACGCGAGGGGGTTCGCCTGGGAATCCGGCAGGGCCATCCGGAGATAATCATCGACGGCGAGCCGGTAGTGCCTCTCTTCTTTTTCGGCAACATCGACTCGGCTGCGGCGGAGCGCAGGGTATGCGAGCAAATTCGGCAGGCGGCATCCGCGGGTGTGCACCTGCACTCCTTGTTGCTGGAGCTGCCTGTGTCGGTCGCGATGGTCTCCTACAGCGTTAACGAAGCACTGCGCCTCTTGCATCTGGTGCGCCAGTACGACCCACAGGGCTACGTGATGTTTCGGGTGGTATTCAGCCCGCCGCCTGACTGGCAGAAGATGTACCCCGAAGCGATGACCACTTACGCCGATGGCTCTACCGGCGAGCCTTCATTTGCCTCCGACCGTTACTGGCAGGAGGCAGAAGCCGCTTTGACCCTGCTGGTGCGCCAGCTGGAGGCAACAGAGGAATCGCGCTACATACTGGGCTATCATCTGGACTGCCGTGAGTGGTTCTACGAGTACCAGCGGGGCTACGACTACAGCCCGGCGGCACAGGAGGCGTTCCGACAGTGGCTGCGCGGGCGGTACAAAAACGATGTGGTTGCGCTCCGGGCGGCATGGCATGATGGCTCCGTGACGTTCACCAGCGCCAGCGTACCCACCTACCGGAGCGATTCCGCTTCCGCCACGGTGCTATACGAATACCGCAAGGGGCAGAGATATGTAGATTATCTGCGCTTTGCCTCCGAGACCATCGCCCGGCGGATTGTCGCCCTCTCGCGCACCGTGAAGAAAAACTGTGAAAACCGTCGCCTGGTGGCGGTGTCGTACGGCTATATCATGGACTTTCCGGTGCCCCATAGCGGACACCTTGCGCTATCGGAGGTACTATCGGCGCAGAGCATTGACCTGATATGCGCACCGGTGTCATATCGCGACCGGCGCCCTGCACAGCCGGGGAGCGTGCCTGTACCGGTGGCTTCGGTGAGGTTGCACGGCAAACTGTTTGTACTGGAGGACGACACCAAACCCCATAATGCGCACACCGATACCCCTGACGATTATAACCCCCGCTGTCCGGACGCTGAGTCGACACACCATGTGCGCTTGCGTAACGCAACGACCGCTCTGGTGCACCATGCAGGCATCTCCTGGATGGACCTGTGGGGCGAGGGATGGGTCAGCAGTAGCGAAATCTGGCAACAGGCACAGAAACTATCCACCCTCTACCTGGCGCACATTCGGCAACGGTTGCCCGAGGCCCCCGAAGTGGCGGTGATTGTGGACGAGCGAAGCCTCACGCGCATCCAGGCACCCAGGGCACTACTGGAGCCGCTACTGATACAGCAGCAAGAGGTGCTTGCGCGGGCAGGTATGCACTACGGAATCTACCTGCAAAGCGACCTGGTGCGCAAAGCGTTTCCCGACGCGAAGATGTACCTCTTCCTCAACCCGATACAGGTGGACTCTGATGTGCGTGAGGCGATCCGGGAACGGCTCCAGCGCGATGGGAAGACACTGGTCTGGCTGTACGCGGTGGCGTTGTACGACGAGAATGGCTACACCCCTGACGGACCGCGCGACGTGGCAGGGATAGCCATCAAGGCGCAACCGTGGAACAGTGAAACAGGCTCTATCATCAGCAACGACCGGCACCCCATTTCGGAGCGGTTACGCAACAGGCAAGTGGGCGTGCGTGAGCGAATAAACCCCTCATTCTACGTGCTGGACGAAAAGGCGGTTGTACTGGGTGAGTATATCCAGACTGGCTTGCCCTCTATAGCGGTCAGGGATATGGGCACGTGGCGCTCGGTGTTCATCGGGGAACGTCAGCTCAATATCGACCTGTTGCGCGGGTTATGCCGGTACGCCGGGGTGCACGTCTGGTCGCAAAGTAGCGACGTGGTACGTGTGGCGCCGCCTTTTCTGGCGATACACTCGGTGGGAGACGGTGTGGTGCACCTGCAGTTCCCCCAGCGACAGTTCGTCTATGACCTCACAGAGGAGCGGTTGCTTGCGGAGGACGCCGGAAACCTGCGTC
>BEHS01000301.1 GCA_002898895.1 bacterium HR16
GCTTCGGCATAGCGTTGATGCCACAGGCAGTCGATGAACAGATGTTCGATGTTTTTCAGATGACGATAGTACGGTTCGCTGGTGTCGCTGTGCAGGTGTATTGGAGCAGGGCGATTCAACCACTCGCCGCGTGTCGTCTCCACCGTGATACAGTTGTCCTCCTTCAGGAAGAACTTGGTCTGGCGGAAATGGGGCGCGCACTGGCTTCGTATCTTTACCGCCAAGATGGACTCCCATGCCTCCGGCATCGGCTGACGCGAGGCAATGACCAGGAAGGAGTTCATGAAGGCGGAAGGCGGTGCGTTCCTCGCTATCATGCGCAAGAACTCGCGCTCGTTGAAAAGAGGACGCTGACGCAGCGAGTAGTCCACGGTGGGCAGGTTCAGCAACGTCAACCAGTCGAAGCCGGGCTCGCTAAAGCTGCTCTCGGCGAGAATCACGTCGGGCATCTTGTAATCGGGAAAGGGGTAGAACCAGAGTTGATAATGTAGTCCCGCATCCTCCAGCTTACTCTGCAGTAATCCCTTATCGAAGGTGCGGATGCCGTTGTAATCGGGGTAGCCGGAAACGCTTTCAAAGGGCACTCCATAGTGGTCTTCACGATAGCCTGCCAGATATTTATGCCCGATGGGGTTTTCGATGGCGATGACGAGTCTGCCATCGGGACGTAGCCAGCGGCACAGCAGGTTAATCAAGTAGGAGGCGGCATCAGGGCGTGCGATATATCTACCCGCGTATTCCAGCACGCCTATCAGCAAGATGGCATCGAAGGGTTCGGAGGGATGATAGTCTTCGACATTGGCGCTCACTACCTCGAGGTGCGAGACATGTCGGCAGCGAAGGCGCAGCAGTTCGGCACGCTGAGGAGCCCCCTCTACCGCTACGATGCGACGGACGGCGGGCACGCGACAGAGGTAGGAGGTAATAGCGCCGCAACCGGCTCCCACTTCCAGCACGTGCAGCCCATCTCTGCCGGCAGGCAACCAGCTGATAATGTTGGCGCGCGCAGGCGAGAGGTGGTATGACAGGGGCCACCAGTTGTACTCCATCCAAGTGCGCTGCTCGTCAAAGTCGTCACGCTGGAAAATGTCATGCAGAATCGCCTCCGCGCCATCCGCATACTGAAACTGCGCGCCGGCGGAAAGGGTGCCGGTGGATGTGTGTTCCTGCGCGATCTGCACTTCCGATTTCGCCATCCTGCGTCTCCATCGCTTACCGCAACTACTCGCCGGGCGGTTTCCCCGTTATGCTGTAACCCTTTCTTGATGACGCACGAGAGGTGTTTTCGGTTCAACAGGCAACGGTGCACATTTTTCGGGCATAATATCGTTCTCGAACCAGCAATTTGCTTCATCTTGAGAGAAAAAAATCGAAAAAACCTCGAAAACCTGTTGACATGTGCGAACGGTTGGTTTATAGTGAATACAGCAAAGGTACGAGGGCATTTTGCGTCGCGAGGTGCGGCACTTCGATGGTGATGCCCTTCACCTTGCACAAACCAAAAATCGGGTAAAGCAAACCAGAACTGTCGGGAGGCAAGCAGGATGATTTCATCCCGCTATGACGACGGAAGCCTGCGCTTCCAGAACATGCAGGACGAGGAAGTCGTCGTCTACGCGAAGTGCGGTAGCCAGCAAGCGACAGAGCATCTGCTTGCGAAATACCGCGGTATGGTGGAGAGCAAAGCACGCTCCTATTTCCTCATGGGAGCCGACCACGAAGATGTGGTGCAGGAGGGCATGATTGGGCTGTTCAAAGCCATCCGCGACTTCCGTGAGGATAAGCTGACCAAGTTCCGTCCCTTTGCCGAATTGTGCGTCACTCGGCAGATTATCACCGCAGTGAAAATGGCCACTCGCCAGAAGCACGCCCCGCTCAATGCGTACATCTCCCTGAACCGCCCCCTGAACGATGATGATAACGACTCCACCCTGCTGGAAATCATTCCCGATGAGAGCGTCGCTGACCCTGCCACCCTGGTGGTGGACCAGCGCCAGCCTCGCAACCTTCTGGAGATGCTGGACGGGCACCTGAGTAACCTGGAAGCGCGGGTGCTGGAATGCTATCTGGAAGGGATGTCCTACCGCGAGATGTCCAAAGTGCTGGGATGCCGACCCAAGTCCATCGATAACGCGCTACAGCGCGTCAAGCGAAAGGTCAGCGCTCTGCTCAAAGACGAAGAGGAGTGACGCACCGCCGTCGCGGGATACCCCGCGACGGCTTTTGTTATTTCTCTCGCTTCTGCATCAGCTTGCCGAGCACGCGGCGCATCGGGGACGAAAGAGGCAACCTTTGCGCCTCCTTGGGAGATACCCAGCGCAGTGTATCGCTCCCTTCAGGAGGGTGTTCGCGAAGGTGACAGCGCACCGCGTGCAGTGTCACCGAGTAGTGCATGACGCCATGTCGAATGACCGCAACGGTCTCACACCCGTCTATTTGTGCTCCTACCGTGCTTGCTGCACGCCGGACGGCTTGCTCCAGTGTTTCGCCTTCTTCCATGCGCACGCGCGGGAACTCCCATAGCCCGTGCCACAAACGCCCATCCGTGCGCTTCCGCATTAACCACCGTCTGTGGTGCTCTATGATCGCGCACACATCCTGAACCTTCTCACCGACCTGGCGCGGTGGGAGCACCGGCAGGCTCGCCTGACGCCCCTGCTGAAAGGCAAGACACTGTTCGGCAAGAGGGCACACCAGACAACGCGGCTCGCGGACGGTACATACCATCGCGCCCAGGTCCATCAACGCCTGATTGAACGCTCCGGGCGCGTGCTCTGGCAGGATTTGGCGACATGCCTCCTGAAGCTGCCTGCGGCTGGAGCTGAGCGTGATGTCCTCCTCGAAAGCGAGCAGGCGGGCAAGGATACGATACCCGTTAGAGTCCAGCGCAGGTTCGGGCTTGCCACAGGCGATGCTGACCACCGCACCGGCAGTATACTCCCCGATACCGGGGAGCTGCCGCAAAGCATCTACCCTGCAGGGAACGCTACCGTTGTGTCGCCTGCTTATCTGTTGCGCAGCGCGATGTAGATTGCGGGCGCGGTTATAGTAGCCCAATCCCGCCCAGTAGCGCAATACCTCTTCCTCTCCCGCTTCGGCAAGGTCACGTATGGTGGGGAACCGCTGAAGGAACCTCTCCAGATACGGCAACACCGTTTCCACCTGCGTCTGCTGTAGCATAGTCGCAGCGACCAGCAGGTGGTAGGGGTCCGGGTTCTCTTGCCAGGGCATGGGGCGCGCGTTCGCCTGGTACCATTCCAGCAGGAGCTGCGGGATGGCGCGAATCTGTTCTGGCGTCCACATGCGTACCGGTTAACCCCCGAAGATACTGCGCAGGTTCAATCCGCCGTCTCCGCTAATCACGAAGCCGGGGAAATAGTTACGCAGGTTGTATTTATCCAGCACCTGCTGGAGCTCGTAGTTCGCCTGCAGAATCTGTGTGTCCACATCGGTGGACGCCGTACCTTGCATCTGCGACAATGCCTG
>BEHS01000302.1 GCA_002898895.1 bacterium HR16
CAGGTGGAACAAGGCTCTATGTTACGCGGACTGTACATTGCGGCGTCGGGAATGCTGGCACAGCAGGTTCTGCACGAAACTATCGCCAACAACCTCGCCAACGCCGATACCACCGGCTACAAGGCGGACGAGGCGGTGTTTCGTGCCGCTCTGGATACCGCAATCTGGCGCCATCGCGACCCGCAAAAGGGCGCACCGACGCCACAGGTGGGCACACTTTCCTTTGGCGCAGAGGTGGACGCAGTGGTAACCGACCTGCGCCCCGGAGCGATTGCGCTCACCGGGCGTCCGCTGGATGTGGCTATCGACGGTGAGGGCTTCTTCGTCGTCAACACCCCGCAGGGTGAGCGATACACGCGCGACGGCGCATTTCGGCAATCAGCGGACGGCACACTGGTAACCGTCGACGGGATGCCGGTACTGGGCATGCGTGGCATTATCCGCAGCGCGAATGCCCCTCTGACCATCGCGCCCAACGGCGACGTGCTGGCAAACGGACAGGTGATAGACCGCCTGCGTATCGTGCAGTTGCAGAACGCTTCAAAAGAGGGCGCGAACCGCTTTGCGGGAAGTGCACAGCCTCTGCAACAGTTCAGCCTGCAGATAGGTGCGCTGGAACGCTCCAACGTGTCTGTCGTGCAGGCGATGGTGGACATGATCGTGGCGATGCGCGCCTACGAGGCGTCGCACCGCGCGGTTCTGGCGCATGATGAAACTCTGCAGAGAGCGGTAAACGATGTCGGTAAAGTGTAACATGAGGTTTCGGCTGGACCGTGCGTGCGCCAGGCACGGAAGCCGATGATTGCCCCTGACCGACCGAGGGGGCACAAGGGATGACTCAAAACGTACGGAGGAGGTTTGCAGAAGATGATGCGGGCGCTTTTCACATCGGCGACCGGCATGGCAGCACAGCAGTTGCATCTGGACGTTATCGCCAACAACCTGGCGAACGTCAACACCGTTGGCTTTAAGCGCAGCCGGGCGGACTTTCAGGACCTGCTGTATCAAACACTTCGTCCTGCGGGCACTACCGCCGCCCGAGGCGCGCAGGTTCCCACCGGATTAAGCGTGGGCTTGGGTGTGCGTCCCGTTTCTACCGCCACCATTTTCACCACGGGCACACTGCAAAAGACCGACAACCCGACCGACCTGGCGATAGAAGGCGACGGATTCTTCAAAGTGCTTCTACCCGACGGTACGGTAGCGTACACTCGCGATGGCGCGTTCAAGCTGGACGTTCAGGGGCGGCTGGTCACATCAGATGGCTACCCTCTGGAGCCGGAAATCATTATCCCGCAGGATGCACAAACCATCACCATTGGCAAGGATGGCACGGTATCTGTGCTGAGGGCAGGGCAAACGATGCCCGATGAAGTGGGGCAAATCCAGCTGGCGCGCTTTGTGAACCCCAGCGGCTTACAGCATCTGGGACAGAACCTGTACAAGCCCACCGCCGCCTCCGGCGACCCCGTAGAGGGCGCGCCCGGCGAGCAAGGCTTCGGAACAGTCGCCCAGAACATGCTGGAGATGTCCAACGTGCAGATAGTGGATGAAATGGTGGCGATGATTATCGCCCAGCGCGCTTACGAAATCAGCGCGAAAGCCATCCAGACCTCGGACGAGATGCTGAACATCGCCAACAACCTGCGGCGATAGAGGTGATAGCTGGTGAAACTGTCTGTTCTGACCATTATGGCAGTGATGGCAGCCTGCGCGTGGTGCGCCCCGCAACCGCGTATCGAACTGCGTGACCTGAGCATTGTGAAGAACGCTCAGTTCACCCTCGGCGATGTGGCGACCTTTACCGGCGTGGATGCCCAGACGCAGGCACGACTGGCGGGCATCGTGCTGGGTACCTCTCCCCTGCCCGGCTTGGAGCGCGTCGTTACATCGGAGCAGGTTGCCACTCGCCTGCGCCAGCACGGTTTTCGCCCGGAGGCGTTTGATATCGTCGCCCCACAGAAAATCGTGGTACGGCGAGCGATACATCTCTTTCGGGCGCAGCGAGCGGTGGAGGTGGCTATTCAGAAACTGCGCGAAGCGACCTCTCTACCGGATGATGCTCAGGTAGTGTGCGATACGCCTCTACGTGACCTTTCTCTGCCGACCGACGATGTGCAGGTCACAGCAGGCGAACCTCGCGCGCTGGGCACGAATCTATACGTGGTTCCGGTGCAGATAGCCTGCGAAGGAACTCCGCCTGTAGCGATCAGCGTGCGCCTGCGCGTCAGCCAGTGGCGCGAGGTGCTGGTAGCCAGACGGGCGATACGCACCGGCGAAGCGATAGATGCCGACGCTGTGGAGATTCAACGGATCGCCATCGATACGGACAGCCCGGACCTGCTCACCGACCCTGCAGAGGTCATCGGCAAAATCGCTCGCCGTCCATTTACCGCCGGACAGCCGCTCAAGCGTTCAGCGGTGGACGAACCGGCTATCGTGCGGCGTGGGCAGAATGTGAAGCTGCTGGTCAGACTGGATGGAGCTGTCGTGGAGACAGGCGCGGTCGCCCTGCAGGACGGCAAAGCGGGCGCACGTATCCGCGTGCAGGTTGCCGACACGCGCAAGACCGTGCTGGCTACTGTGACGGATGCGGAGACGGTCACAGTGGACGTGCACTGAGATGGAGGCATAACGATGCGAACGTTCGTGATAGGGCTACTCATCCTGTTGATGTGTGGATGCGTTCCGGCGGACTCACTGTGGAAGGACGGTAACCGCAGCCTCTACGCCGACCGGAAGGCGGTCAAAGAGGGCGATGTGCTGACGGTGCTGATTTACGAGAGCACTACCGCCTCCAGTCGCGCCGACACCAAGACCAGCAAAAGCGACTCGGCCTCCACCAAGCCGGGCGTGGGGCCACTGTTAAGCATGTTGCCTGAATGGTCGCTCAGCGGTAAGACGAACTCACAGGCTTCGGGCAGCACCACCCGCAGCGGCACACTGGTGGGCAAAATCAGCGTGGTGGTGAAGGAGGTTCTGCCCAACGGCAACCTGAAGGTGGAAGGCACGCGCACCGTCGGAGTGAACGGTGAGAAGGAGAAAATCGTGCTGACGGGCATCGTGCGCCCGGAGGATGTCTCGGCAGAAAACACCGTCCCCTCCACCGCCATCGCGCAGGCGGAGATTCACTACGAGGGCAAAGGTCCGGTCGGCAACAAACAGCGAGAAGGGCTGTTGACCAAGCTGCTCAAGTGGCTGTTCTAGTACTTGAGCACACGCGATTACCTGGTTATGAGCAGAATGGTTCCGATTGCCTGTCATTCTGAGCGAAGCGAAGAATCTCGTCCTGCTGCTACGCAGAGAGGCTTCACTTCGTTCAGCATGACAGTAAGTGGCTGTCATTCTGAGCGAAGCGAAGAATCTCGTTCTACCGCTACGCAGAGATGCTTCGCTGACGCTCGGCATGACAAAAGAGACTGAAAAGCATCTTTGGTACAGAACAATGCATATCCAGAGATTAAGATGTA
>BEHS01000303.1 GCA_002898895.1 bacterium HR16
GGCTATCGCCTGCAGGATATGCGCGCAGTCCTCCGCGCTACGAGCCATAGGTCCTATCTTATCCATCGTCCACGAGAGCGCCATCGCTCCGTAACGGCTCACCCGTCCGTAGGTTGGGCGCAAGCCGGTCACCCCGCAGAAAGCGGCGGGCACAGTGATGGAACCCCATGTCTCCGTGCCCAGCGCAAAGCCAACTGCACCCGCTGCCACCGCTGCACCTGAACCGCTGGAAGACCCTCCTGCCCAGCGTGTCGTATCCCACGGGTTGAGGCAGGCTCCTGTTAATGAGGCATGAGCGAACTCGTAGCCTCCCGCCCCTGCCAGTTCAATCATCGCCAGCTTGGCAACCAGCACCGCGCCCGCGCGATGCAGTCGCTCGATAACGGAGGCGTCGTAGTCAAAGCACTGGTCGCGGTGAGCAGGTGAACCCCACCGTGCAGGAATGCCTTTCGTGGCGAACAGGTCTTTCGCGCCATAGGGGATGCCATGCAACACACCGCGATACTTGCCGGAGGCGATTTCTTTGTCCGCCTGCTGCGCCTGCTGCAGGGCAACCTCTTCGGTGATTTCGGCCACCGCACGCAGGGCGGTTCCGCGCGTGCGCAAAGCCTGCAGGTACGCCTGCGTGATCTCCACCGAAGAGACTTTGCGCGACCTTAGCAGCTTCGCCTGTTCGGTTACTGTAAGGAATAACAGGTCGCTGCTCATCTTCTCTCCTTCTGCAAGGGGTATGGGTGAAATACAAAGGCGGGTTCGGAACCTTCGGGCAAGGGACAGGAGCGCAAGCTTTCCAGTGTCTTCTGCATGGATTTGACCGCCTCTGCCACCTTTTGCGCTTGCTCCGGAGGCATCGGGACCGGCAGCCAGGAGTTGACGGCGGATGTCGGTGAGGTATCCGCCGGTTGGGCAGGGGATTCCTGCGCCTTGCTACGCGCAGCCAGAGCTGCCGCAGATGTCATCAGCGCCAGATGAAACTGGCGTCTGGTCAGGGCAAATCTGTTCATCTTCTATGATTCTCCTGAATAACGGATCTACTCATCCCCAATCGCGCCGAAGTTGCGCACCAGCACGCCGAAATCGAACAGCGTCACCTCCTCATCCCCGTCCAAATCCGCATTCGCGTTCCAGTTGGGGTCCCCGGGCACACCGCCGAAAGCGGCTACCAGCGCACCGAAGTCGAAGAGCGTCACTTCATTATCGCCGTCGATGTCACCGTTTGTCAAGGTGAAGTCCACCTGTGCATTCTTCTCCAGTGAGACGCCTGCCACCGTCTGTCTCAGCCAGTGCGAACCCTTCGCGGAGAGGTCAAACGTCCCCCATAGCGAGGTCTGGAACTGGTATTCACCCGTGTCGCTCAGTGCAACAATATGCGTCTCCAGCGGTGCGGTCTCGCCGGGGGAGCGCACCTCTACCGGCACGTTCAACCCGCCCGTCGGCGCGGTGTAATCGCCCAGCGTTATCGTTCCGCTCACCATGCGCAGGCTGATATTGCCCAGTGCGGAGATGGTATACGTTCCGTTTACACGAGTGCGCACCTCGTTCAGTGTGAGGTTAAACAACAAATGCGCTACATCTCCAGGTGGAAGGACGGTAGGTAAATCCATCGCAAACTGCGGGATGGGCTGGTTAGGCGTATCCACATCCGACCAGTCAATGGTATTCACCGAAAGAATGGTGGCGGTATCGCCCTGTATCTCCACCTCGCCGACCAGTGCCAGCGGGTTCGGGTTGGAAGTGCTTTCCAGCACGCTACCCTGCAGCTCCGCCCGCACGGTGAGCACCACCGTCGGCGCAACGGCGAAGGCGTAGCGATTACCGCCCAGCGGGGTCAGCGTACCCACCGCCGGGTCACCCACCTGCGCCAGCGTCAGCATCGTGACCAGCACCTCGCCCACAGGCACGGTAAACCGTCCGGCAGGATAAGTGGAGGTGGGGTTGCGTGTGCGAAAGCCGTCGGTGGCAAACTCTGCACTGGCGGGCAAGCTGACCGCGCCCGAGTGCAACAGGTCGGAGAAGAGGTCAAGCAGAATCACCCGCCCCGCGTCGGGATGAAACACCATGCTGAACGTGCCTGCCGGTTTGGAAGCCACGTTGCCCTCCACCGACGGGTTCACCTCCACCGGAACCGGCACGTTCTCGGTAGAGCCAAAGCTGCCGAACAGACCGGGTTTGGTGCGCGTGCCGGTGGGGTTGGTGTTGGGGTCGTAGTTGCCGATAAGCGTACCGGAGGTGAACGCCTGCAGGGAGACGTTCACGTTCAGGTCGCTGTCTGAAGGCGACATTACGAAGTCGTACTTGCGCTGTGCGCTGACAACGGCACACAGGAGTACCAGCAAGAGGGCTACAGGCAACATCCGACAATGCATCGTATGCACGCTCCTTTCTGAAGTCCATTTCACCCTCTGGAGGGCGAGGCTCCGTCCGAGCCGACCGGTTTGTGGTCGCGACGGAGCGCGACCCTCCAAAAGATATTCTGTCTGGAGGAATGCGCTCTGTCGCATCCCGAAGTCACGACGGAGCGTGACCCTCCAGCGGCATCAGGCTTCTGCCCACATCAACAGTTTAGTGTACCCAACCAAAGTCGTCAAGCGGGCGTTTCTCCCTGCAGACACCTTCTCTATAACGCACGCCACACCATACGTATCGCGCTAATAACCAGCAGCACAATCAGTACGTTGCGCAGCACGCGCGAACGTAACCGTCGGGATAACGCCGCGCCCAGATGCGCCCCGGCCATTACCCCCAGCACGGCAGGAGCCGCCAGCGTGGGGTCTACGTAGCCGTGCAGCAGATAGATGGCTGCGCTCACACTACCGGTGATGCCAATCATGAACGAGCTGGTCGCCGCTGCCGCTTTAAGCGGTACGTTCATCAGCAGGTTCATCACAGGCACTTTAATCAGCCCTCCACCGACTCCCAGCAGAGCCGAGATGATGCCCGCCAGTAGGCTGAAACCCCACCCGACCGCCATGCGCGTAGGCGTGTAGCAAACCGTTTTGCCTGTGGCGTGGTCTACATAACATGCGCTTGCGCCGTTGGCATCTTCTACAGCCGCTTCCTGTGCGACCGGTTCGGGAGGACGCCTGCTCAGCGTCCATGCCACATACCCCTGCAGCAACCCGAACAGCAAGGCAAGCCAGCGCGCGCTCAGGAGCCGAAAGAGCGTACTGCCCACCAGCGCTCCCAGTACCGTGGCGCTTTCCAGCCACATCGCCAGCGGGATGTTGGTATAACGGTGGCGCAGGTGCGAGGTGCTGGCGGTGACCGATGTGGCGATAACGCCCAGCAAGCTGGTAGCCACCGCCGCTTTTTCCGGCACGTGTAGCAGTAGTACCAGCGCGGGGACGAGAATAATGCCTCCGCCCAGCCCCAGCAACGCACCCAGTGTCCCCGCCACCACCGAAGCCGCACAAACGGTCAGCAGGCTTAATGGTTCCATCTCAGTGCC
>BEHS01000304.1 GCA_002898895.1 bacterium HR16
CAAACATTTCGTCCGCTTGCAGCACCCTCCCGGCTTCGGGCAGCTCCACGTATACAATGTCGCCCAGCTCGGATTGCGCGTAATCGGTGATGCCGATGGTAGCGATGTCGCCCTCCACGCGCACCCACTCGTCGGTCCTGGAATATCGTAAATCGCTCGGTATGTTCATGCTGACCTCCCTCATCCTCATACGTGACTGACGAACCTTCTGGACACAATCCGCGCAGGCACGGGTTTTCCGCGCACGTCTACCTGCACCTCACCGCCCGTTCTGGCGTATTCGCTGTTGACAAAAGCCATCGCAATGCTCTTTTCCAGAGTGGGCGAGAAGGTTCCGCTGGTTATTTCGCCAACGGTCTGCCCGTTTACCTGCACGGGGTAGCCCTGCCGTGCCACCATGCGCCCTTCTACCTCCAGCCCCACCAGCTTGCGAGCGGGCCCCTGTTCGCGGATGCGGCGGATAACGTCCGCCCCGATGAACTCCTTGCTTTTACTGACCACCCAACCCAGCCCCGCCTCAATGGGATTGATATGCTCATTCAGCTCGTGTCCGTACAGGGGATACCCGGCTTCAATGCGCAGCATATCCCTCGCGCCCAGCCCACAGGGTACTGCTCCCGCCTCGTGCAGGGCGTTCCAGAGCAGCTGAGCCGCCGGAGCGTCGATAATCAACTCCACACCGTCCTCGCCCGTGTAGCCGGTGCGCGCCACAAGCACCGGGTGTCCGCTCCACCGACTGCTTGTCACGTGGAAGCGGGGCAGTTCCGCCAGATTCTGCGCGAAGAGATGGCTTACCAGATCGACGGCTTTCGGACCCTGCACGGCTATCATGGCGGTCTGCGCGGTAGCATCCTCCAGAGTAACCGATGGCGGCAAATGCTGTTGTATCCACCCCCTGTCTTTGTCGGCGTTGGCGGCGTTGACCACCACCAGCAGGTGTTCGGAAGAGAGGCGGTAGACGATAATGTCATCGATAACCCCGCCCTGCGGGTTGGTGAGCAGAGAGTACTGCGCCGCGCCGTCGGTCAAAGCGGAAACATCGTTGGTGGTCAGTGTCTCGAGGGCGGGGATGGCTTCTGCACCTCGCAAGTGAAACCTGCCCATGTGGCTGATGTCGAACATGCCCACATTTTCGCGCACCGCGCGCGCCTCCTGGATGATGCCACCGTATTGCACGGGCATCCACCATCCGGCAAACTCCACCATGCGCGCCCCCATACGGGGATGAGTATCAGCAAGGGGGGTGCGTCGTAGATTACCGCTTCCTGTTGCCATAGATACCTCCTGGTTCACGGGGCGGCACCGTTGCCCGCCCGATAAGTTTTAAGAAGCCGTTTCCCTGTTCCACACGCTCCACCACAAACGCGCCGCCAAGGCGCAGGTCGCGTTCCACATCCAGCACCGGATTCAGCGCGGCAACTATCTTTTGCACAACCGCAGGTGGAAGCTCCTCTCCCTCCACACGCACCTGCACGTTTTCCACCACCACCTGCCGACCATCGCGCACGCCCACACCGCCCTTTGCCTCAAACCGCCACGGGGTGAGCAACGCCACCAGCTCCCCTGTGATACGGACCTCCGAAGGCGTTACCTGGACATGCGGAGAGCGTACCTCCGGCAGGCGGCGTCTTACGAACTCGGTCAGGCTTTCTTCGTCGAGGGTCACCCATCCGTTGCCCCAGCCCGCACTAAACAGGCGGATGCGCAGACGAAGGGCTGCTTCTCTGGAATCCAGAGAGATGTCGGGTACAGTTGCCTCCAGATGGCGCACAGGCAGTCCGCCCAGATAAAAATCTTCCAGCACAATCTGCACGTTATCCGCTCTGCCGCGCCAGGCGGGAACGGGCGTTTCGGTGAAAAAAGGCATCTGCGCAGTGCGAAAACCAGAGGCATGAACCCGAATGGTTTCTGCCCTCGCCAGCAACACCCCCAGCGCGCCCCAACGTGGCTGAATATGCACCTGCACCTGCCCACTCCCGCCAAGTTGCTGCAAGATTTGTCGCTCCGCCGCTCGTTCCAGCCGACGGGTGTATTCTTTTGTGCCGCTGATAATGAACAGCAGTATCACAGCGACTCGGGCGATATCTTTCACGCTCGGAGAGTTCATTCCCCTAGGTACGCGCTGCGTACCGCCTCGTTGCGCAACAAATTCTCCGCATAATCCGCCAGTACCACCTCGCCTGTTTCCAGCACATATCCCCGATGCGCAATATGCAACGCCATGTGCGCGTTTTGTTCTACCAGCAACACTGTGGTACCTTCACGGTTGATACTTTCGATCGTGCGGAATATCTCCTGTACCAGGTTCGGAGCCAACCCTAAGGAGGGCTCATCCAGCATCAGCATCTTCGGACGGGACATCAACGCTCTTCCGATAGCCAGCATCTGCTGCTCCCCACCCGACAGGGTACCGGCAATTTGGTGTTCACGCTCTTTCAGTCGCGGGAAAATAGTGAATACCCGCTCGAAATCCTGTATCAGGGTATCGGGATTACTGTGCACATAAGCACCCAGCAACAAGTTCTCGCGCACAGTCATATTGGCAAAAATGCGCCTTCCCTCCGGAGCATGGCACAATCCTCGTCGCACGATTGCATGTGGGGGTTCACTGGTAATATCTTCGCCATCGAAGACTATTGTGCCGCTGCTGGGGCGTACCAGCCCGCTGATTGTGCGTAACAGGGTGCTTTTACCCGCTCCGTTCGCGCCCACAATGGTAACGATTTCTCCTTTGCCGACATACAGGGACACGTCACGCAGTGCGTGAATAGGGCCATAACGCACGTTGAGCATTTCAATCTCAAGTATCCTCTCCTGCACGCTCATACGGGCGCCTCCCCCAGGTACGCTTCGATAACGCGCGGGTTGGTTCGTATCTCCTGCGGGGTACCCTGCGCAATCTCCTCACCGTAGTCCAGTACGATAACCCGCTCGCAGATACCCATAACCACTTTCATGTCGTGCTCGATAAGCAGAATAGTAATATCATACTCGTCGCGCAAGCGGCGGATGAGCTCCATCAGGTCGGCGGTCTCCTGAGGGTTCATACCCGCCGCCGGCTCATCCAGCAACAGGAGACGTGGGTGTGTGGCAAGTGCGCGGGCTATCTCCAAACGTCTCTGCTCACCATAAGGCAAGTCACGAGCCAGGTGGTGCGCCACATCATCAAGCCCCATCTCGCGCAATAGATGCCAGGCTTCCTTTTCTACCTCCTGCTCCTCCATCAGCATAGAGTAGGTGCGCCACGAGGCGTGCCACAAGCCGGTACGCATGTGCAGGCGTGCCCCCACTTTTACGTTTTGCAACACCGTCATCGAACCGAACAAACGGATATTCTGAAAAGTGCG
>BEHS01000305.1 GCA_002898895.1 bacterium HR16
GGATTTACCGTGCAAGTAATAGAGCTGAGCGGCAAGCAGATGAATCTGGTGCATTCGAGATGGAATGTGTGCATTAAGCCCCAGCCACAAAGCGTTTGCAGCAAGGTACAGCTCGTCAGCCAGCATTGCTGCTGCCAGCGAGTCGGCTGTATCGGCGATATACGCTGCCTCAGGTTCTTCGATGTCGTCCAGCGAGAGCGTTTCCTGCACCATGCGCCGGCGCATGTCTATCATACAATGGTATGCGGTACGCCGGATGAAGGCAAACCACGCCTGTTCGCCCTGATTGTGAAAGCGGTTGCGAAACGCCCATATCCGCAGGGAGGCGTCCTGTATCACGTCTTCGCGGTCGTCCGGGTTATGCAGCCACGTGCTCAAGTAGCGAAGGAGGTACGGGCGGCTTACTGCCCAGAGGTGTTCCCATGCCTCACGCGCACGCTCCTCGCTGGCGTCTGCCAGCAAGTGTAGCGCCCTGTCCAGTTTTGTACGCGACTCGGTCTGCACCGCTGCCTCCCGGCAAGAGATACCTCATTATACACCATCCGGCAAACTTTTGTCGGTACTCTGGCGCTTCGTCGGTTAAATAGACACCGATTCTGCTTCTCCATCTGGCATCACTTCGCCGGGACCGCGCAGTTTCTTTCGGAGACGGGCTCACACTGTTAGCTGAGCCGTGTTCGGCTCGTTTATTTATCAGAACAATCCAAAAGGAGGCAACCACGATGTATGTTCCAGAGGCATGGCAACGTCGCCGATTCGACGAGTGGAACCTGCTGGTGAAAGGGCTGGTGGAGGCCTGGGACTACGCGGAGGCTCTGGGCGTAGAAGAGTGCCTGAACTGGCACCTGAACGTCGATACCGATGGACGGCTGGCAGAGTTATTAAGCCGGATGGGGTGTCGGGAAGGGAAAACCTCTCCAGTGCGAACGTTCCGAAGAGGGAACGGCAGTCGGAATAACGGTCATTCTACCACTGACGGTGAAGTAGAGGCTTACTGGCGGAGCTGTGGCGGTGAGCAACCTACCGAGCAGGCGTTCGAGGGCGCCCAACTGGTGCGGGACTTCCTGCTTCGGGTAGAGCAATTCGCACAGGAGAAAGGGGTGGGCATGAGAGACCTTCGTCGTATCCTGTGTGAGGCGATATGCGTTTATTCAGACGGCGAGGAATTGTCATATACGCTCCCCCTCTTCTCCTCTTGAGGTTTACACTGGGCAGAGGCGTGTCCCCCACCTCTGCCCCTTTTTCTTCTCAACCTCTCAGCGCGATGTCTCGCGCACGGTCGCTTTGACCTCTTCCCAGTTCGGTGGGTCGGGGATGCCAAACATCCTGCGCTTGGTCTCCAGGTAGAACAGGTAGTTCTCGTAAGTGACATCGGGCGGGCAGCGGTGGTCTACATGCGGGATGTATCCGCCCTCCTCCACCAGTGGCTTCAGTCGCTCCAGCTCTTTGACAATCGCCTCTTTGCCTGCGATGAGTTGCGTCTTGTCTACCCCGCCCATCAGCAACGCCGACTTGCCGAACTTCCTGCGTATCAGCACGGGGTCGGAGCCAGCGCGCACCTCCAGCGGAAACATCACGTTCACTCCACCTGCCAGCCAGTGCTCCACCAGCTGCAGGATGTTTCCGTCGCAATCCACATACACTATGTCTACGCCGAACCGGTCGCGCAGGTAGTCGGTAATACGCTTGTAGCGGGGAGTCATCCACTGGCGGAACAGTTTGGGTGAGATGATGGGTCCCTTATTGAACGCCATATCCTCCCAGAAAGAGGCGTAGTCCAGCTCTACGTCCGCAGGGATTTTGCTGAGAGCGGTCAGCGCGAGCTCGGTCAGGTGTTCCATGATTTCCTCCACCAGCTCGGGCTGGTCCACGCAGGCATAGGAGACGCCCTCGAAGCCCATCCAGTCGCGAATCCAGCCGAAAAGGCTCCCACAGTAGACGCCCAGCGGGTAATCGCGGTTCGCCACCGACTTCTTCCACGCATCCCAGTCGGCGGGGTAGCGGCGCGGGTCATCGGGGTCTAAGCGTTTCTTGAACTCCAGCCAGTCCTCGCGGCTTTTGATAGGGAACTCCAGGTAGTGCGGGATGGTAGATGTTCCGTCCTTGTACACAATGCTCTTCACGCCCACCCCGTCTATCTGGATGCGGTAGCGGTCGGTCTCCTCCAGCACCTTTGCCTCAAAGGGTGGTATCAGCCCCAGGTTGATGGGCACTCCCCCACGCGGTGCAAAGCCGAAGAACTGGTTCGCCTTCCATTCTTCATTTACCCATTCGGGCAGACCCTGTTTGTGCCACTCAGTATATGTCTCCGTCCAGTAGCCGAACTCCTCGTCGGGCACGTGGTCTACCGGCTCATAGTGAAACGTCCTCAGCCATCTTTCGCGGTGTGTTAAAGTCTCTCCCATCGGCTGCTTCTCTCCCAAGCAGATTGATGTACCACATTTTCTCGGCGGGCAGTGGCAAGTCCTTCGCTTAACGAGCGAGATTCCGTCGCGGCAGAAATGGTTCGCAGGTTGTTTGCACTCAAAAGGGACTTCAACGACTGCCGAAAGAGAAGGTATTACCAGTATGGCGGCGAAGAGTCATCCCTGACGACATCGTTAGTCTGACCCCGCGACGAGAGGGTTTTCAGCCAGGCACCCTCACGGGCTGAAGAGATGTCGTAGATAAGCAGGCGTCTCATGGAGTAAAATGTATCTGAGAACGCCTGATGCTGGAGGGTTCTCTATGAACCTGTGTATTGAAGTGGAACGGGAAGAAGACGGCCGCTGGATTGCAGAGATACCAGCCATCCCTGGTGCTATGGTGTACGCCCCCACACGAGAGGAGGCTGTCGCCCGGGTTAAAGCTCTGGCTTTAAGGATTATCGCTGACCGCGTGGAGAACATGGAAGCCGCCCCTGAAGCGGAGGAGAGGATTTGTAGGAGGTTTTTTTCTTAGGTGAGAATAGGCATCGTGGATTTGGACACCTCGCATCCGCCCAGCTGGATTCCCATAGAGCGCGAGCTGGGACATGAAATCGTTGGCGTATGGGACGGCGGTTCAGTGCATCCACCGGGGTACGCCGAGCGGTTCGCACAGGAGCACCGCATTCCCCATGTATACCGCTCGCTAGAAGAGATGGCGAAGGACATAGACTGCGCTATCATTCACGGCTGTGACTGGGATACCCATACTGCCAAAGCACGCCCCTTTGTAGAGGCAGGCAAAGCGGTGCTGATTGACAAACCGCTCGCCGGTAAGCTACGCGACCTGCGGCAGATAGTAGAATGGGTACACCGCGGCGCACGCATCACAGGC
>BEHS01000306.1 GCA_002898895.1 bacterium HR16
GCCAGTGACGCGCTGGGCAAAATCGGCGACCCTGCGGCTTTGCCCGACCTGCTGGAGCTGGCGCAGAGCAGCGATTTTCACGTCCAGATGGCGGCTATCGATGCTCTGGGCGACTTGGGGGATGTTCGTGCGGAACCCGCTTTGTTGAAGCTGCTGAGCGAGCACCCGAACGACAACATCCGGTATAGGGCGGCGGAGGCGTTGATAAAGGTGGGCACTTCGGCGGCGATACCCGTGCTGGAAGGGCGGTTACAGGCGGAGCCTTCGCGGAGCGTGCAGGGGCGCATCGGCTGGGTGTTGCGGATATTGCGCCAGAAGGCGAGGTAACGTAAAGCGAAATCCCCTCTCCCGAAGCTTTCGGAAGGGGTAAGGAGGTAATGGCTACTCATCCCCTATCGCGCCGAAGTTGCGCACCAGCACGCCGAAATCGAACAGGGTGACTTCCTCGTCCCCGTCCAAATCCGCATCGGGGTTCCAGTTGCCATCGCCCGGCACGCTGCCGAACGCCGCTACCAGCGCACCGAAGTCGAACAGCGTCACCTCGTTGTCCCCATCGATGTCGCCGTTGGTCAGGGAAAAGTCCACCATCGTGCCGGACGCCAGCGTGACGTTGGGTACCGTCTGGCGCAGCCAGTGCGATGCCTTTGCGGACAGGTCGTACGTGCCCTGTAGCAGGGTCTGGAAGGAGTATCTGCCCCCGCTATCCAGATTCACCACATGTGTTTCCAGCACATCAGGGGAGCCGGGTTCGCGCACCTCGATGGTGACGGGAACGACCGTTTTGTCGCCCTGATACTCCTGCAGGTCCACCGTTCCGGCGATGGTGACGGTAGACCTGCCTTCGATGGTGAAGCTGAGGTCTTGCTCGGTAAGCCAGCCGCCGCCGACCGGGTTGCCTCCGAAGCCCCAGCCGCCGCCGGGGTTATGCAGGTAGAAAGGCTCGCCGAGCGTGGGGCTGGTGCGCAACCAGAACCACTGCCCGCCGGGCTCAAAGGGGCGCTGCACCCACGCGCTCAAGTAGTACGTCCCGGGCGGCAAGTAGAAGCCGTTCAATTCGAACTCCAGATTCGCCCGTCGACGCAGGGGGGCTTCGCCCGGCTCCAGCACTACTTCCGTACCGGTGGCAACCACGTCTATCACATCCACATGGGGCGCGGGTGAAATAGACAGGTAAATACCAAGGTTATACGAGGGCGTGCCCTGCTCGCTGCCGTACACCGTCACGCGGTCAATCCACCAGCCAGGCTCGGGCACGGTGAAGTCGTCAAACAACCACACCGAGTATATTCTGTAGTCGGTGTCGGTGAAGTCCTGTGCGGGGCTACCTCGGCTCACACCATCCCAGGGCTGGTCCCACAGGATGTCGGCGTGCAGTGCGGGCGCGCACAGCACCAGCAAGCCTACTAAGGCAAGTGCAAACCGTTTCATCCTCCCTTCCTCCTTTCTGATGGATAGCCTCACGGCTTAATCGAATCGAAGTATCTCTTCACCGGCTGACGGTACTCCGGCGGGATGGTTTCGCGTTGCAGCGCGCTTTCCGCCGTCCGTCGGTACTGCAGATACACCTCCATACTGGGGGCACCGCTGGGCACGGCATCGGGTGCACCGCGCGTGACGAAGGCGGGCGCCTCGCCCGGCCCGCTGGCAACGCCGGGCACATGGGTGAACTTACCGCCCTTCACGTTCAACCGCGCCGTATCTTTATCTTGCTGGGCACGGTACTCCAGCTTCTCTATCCTGGGACCGGTTGCAGGTATCCCGGGTCCTCCGCCGAATCGCTTCTCATAGGAGTTCTGAGCCATCGGCAGCCCACCCAGTTCCGACTTCAGCATGGCAAGCAGCGCTGCCATCTCCGCCCACTGGCGCGCATCCAGCGCGCACGCGCCTGCAGACAGTCAAGTACCTCCCGCCTTCTTGATCCACTTGATGGCTTTCTGCAGATCGCCAATCTGCATGTTTTTCAGCGCTTCCAGCAGCTCCTTAGAGGCGGCATCCAGTTTCGTATCCTTTAATGCCTTCGCCAGCTCACGCAACAGCTCTTGCAGTTTCTTGCGCTCTTCGGGAGAAAGGTTGTTCCACTGCTTTGCGATTTGCTCCAGCAGCTCACCCAGCTTCTGCGCGTCCTGCTGCGACAGCGCCAGAGCCATCTGCGTCGCCATCTCGCTGGCAAAGGGGGTAGAGGATGCGGGTTTGTTCAGCGCGGCGTTGCGCAACGAAGCCGGGGCGTTTTGCCCGCCTTTCTGGTTCAACACAGCGTTCTGCAGACGCGCGCTCAGTTCGCGCTCCAGCTTTGCCTGCCGAATCTGCTGCTGTACCGTGCGGGCGTTCAGGAACTCATCGCGGGCGCGCTGCAAAGGCTTGCCCGAGTTCGCCTCCGCCAGCCTGCGCTGTTGCTCTTCCGCCTCGCGCTGCAGGCGCGACATTTTCACCATCGCTTCGCGCTTGCTCAGGCGGGCGCGTTTCATCTGCTTCGCCAGCGCATCCAGCTGCGCGGCGAGGCGACGCATCTTCTCCCTGTCCTGTCCGGTAGCCTGTTTGCGCCACTCCTTCGCCAGCTGCTCCGCCCGCTCGCCCGCAGAGCGCATCGCTTGCTTCTCCTGGCGAGTCTGTGGCGACTGGAACCACGCGATGTCCGGGGCAAACCAGAGGAAAACGGCGAGAGCGGTCAGTGCGATCGCACCCCAAAGAGAGCGAGGCAAAGGCACGCGGGCAACCTTGCGCAGGTCAAGGCTCTGTGCGTGAGCCTCTGCATCTTGCAACTGCAGGTGCTCCATCTCTTCGCGAAGCCCGCGTTGCGACAGCCACTGCGCGGTACTCAGGCGTTCCCCTGTGTGTGCCTGCCTGTCCAGCCACAGGGCGACCTGTTGCTCGTGCACCCGTCGCGTCGCGCCGTATGCCAGCCCGGCCAAAGCTGCCGCCGCGACGACGCCAATGGGATAGCCGCAGGGAACATCCCAGCGCATCGCCCATGCCAGCGCAAGCAGCAGGCTGGCAGCCCCCGCCCCCAGAAGCCAGCCAGCACACAGACCGCGCAGGATGTACCCTGTGCGTGCTCGCTTCACGGTGCGGGAAATGACCGTTTGCAGCGTGGCGGTCGTCTCTGTCACCCCTATCGCCCCCTTGTGCACCTTTGCTTCAGTTTACACCCTGCAAGGGAAAGATTGCAAGAGGACGTTTTGCCTCACGTAAAACCTTTCTGAAAATCATTCGTTGCCTCATTTGAAAATCTTTTCCAATTCCATTACCCGTATGCTCCTCATGAAACCCTTTACA
>BEHS01000307.1 GCA_002898895.1 bacterium HR16
GATACCTTCCTCGCTATGGACCTGTCGATGGGTGGACACCTGACGCACGGTAGCCCGGTGAACTTTTCGGGCACGCTGTATCGCGCGGTGCACTACGGTGTAAGCCCCGAAACAGAAGAGATAGACTACGACCAGGTGCGCGACCTCGCCCGGCAGCATCGTCCCAAGCTGATTGTGGCGGGCGCCAGTTGCTACCCGCGCATTATCGATTTCGCCGCCTTCCGTGAGATTGCCGACGAGGTTGGTGCGAAGTTAATGGTGGATATGGCGCACATTGCGGGGCTGGTGGCGGCGGGCGAACATCCCTCGCCCATCCCGTACGCCGATTTCGTCACCACTACCACCCACAAAACCCTGCGCGGCCCGCGCGGCGGGATGATACTGTGCAAAGCGGAGTACGCTCAGGCTATCGATAAGGCGGTGTTCCCCGGAATGCAGGGCGGACCGCTGATGCACATCATCGCGGCGAAGGCGGTCTGTTTCAAGGAAGCGTTGCAACCGCAGTTCAAGCTGTATCAGGCGCAGATCCGCCGCAATGCCCGTTCGCTGGCAGAGGGGTTAGCGCAGCGAGGTTTCCGACTGGTTTCCGGCGGTACCGATAACCACCTGATGCTGATAGACCTGCGCCCGCAAAAACTCACCGGTCGTAAGGCGCAGGTGGTGCTGGACAGCGTGCACATCACCGTCAACCGCAATATGATACCGTTCGACCCGGAGAAGCCCTTCGTTACCAGCGGGATTCGCCTGGGCACACCGGCGGTAACCACGCGCGGCATGGCGGAACCGGAGATGGAGCGTATCGCCGATCTGATTGCTCGCACGCTGGAATCCCCCGAAGACGAGGCACGACTGGATGCAATACGTCACGAGGTGCTTTCCCTCTGTGACCAGTTCCCGGTTCTGGCATAATGATTAGTGGGGAGGGAAGATGGCGGATACCAGACCATCGTGGGATGAGTATTTCATGCGCATCGCCAAGGAGGTTGCCACGCGCGCAACCTGCCCCAGGCGGTCGGTGGGTGCGGTTATCGTGCTGGACAGGCGAATCTTAACTACCGGTTACAACGGTGCGCCGCATGGGCTGGCGCACTGTACCGAGGTGGGTTGTAAAATCGTGGACGGACACTGCCAGCGCGCCCTGCACGCCGAACAGAACGCCATACTGCAGGCGGCGTTAAATGGCGTGTCCACGCGCGGCGCGACGGTGTATGTGACCTGTCAGCCGTGCAACGCCTGTGCCAAAATGATTATTAACGCAGGCATCGAGCGTGTGGTGTTTGAAGGGGATTACCCCGACCCGTTCGCGATGGAGCTGTTCGAAGAGGCGGGGCTGGAGCTCGTGCGGTTGCGTGACGGCGCAGCGGAGCTTCTCTACCCCGGAAGAAAGAGGAGAGAACGCGGGTGCGAATAGCCTTTTTCACCTTCTTGATAGCGATGGTGGCTGCTGCTCTGGTGACGCCTGCGGTGCGGGCGTTTGCCGTACGACTGGGGGTAATCGACCAGCCGGACGAACGCCGGGTGCACCGCGAGCCGACACCTCGCTGGGGGGGTATCGCCATCTACCTCGCCTTCTGGGTGGCGGTTGTCCCGATGTCGCTCTGGCTGGGGAGCTGGAGCAATGCGCTGACAGCGATACTTGTGCTGGGAACGCTCATCGCGTTGTTCGGGATGCTCGACGACAAGGTTCAAATCACCCCACTCTGGCAGATGGTCATCTTGCTGGGAGCCGGTGTGGCGTTGACGCTGTTCGGTATCCGCATTGAAGGCGTCACCCATCCGTTTGCCCCGTTGATGCCCGGCGACTACCGCCCTGAATACTGGTTACCGCTGGGGTTGTGGAGCGTCCCTGTTACCGCGCTGTGGGTGTTCGTAGTAACCAAAACGGTGGACGCCATCGATGGACTGGATGGACTGGCAGCCGGTGTGACGGCGATTTCCGCCAGTACGCTTACCCTGATGGCGATCTCAGAGAAGCAGTTGGCGATAGCCATACCTGCCTCCGCGCTGGCAGGCGCGTGTGTGGGCTTCCTGCGCCACAATATCAACCCCGCTTCCATCTTCATGGGAACTGTAGGAGCGCAGTTCATCGGCTTCGTGCTGGCAACGCTGGCGATTGTCGGCACGTTCAAAGTGGCTGCCACCATCTCGGTGCTGGTGCCGTTACTGGTGCTGGGAGTGCCCTTCTTCGACGCCTTCTTTGTGGTTTCGCGCCGTGTGCTTGCCCGCCAGCCCCTGCACAAGGCAGACATGAGGCACTTTCACCACTGGCTGGTGGGACGACTGGGGCACCGGCGCGCCGTCATTGTCATCTGGGGCATCGGTCTGGTGTTCAGCGTGGCGGCTTTCACCCTCTACCGGATGACGAGGTAACCGTACATGCCAGCTCCCCTGCAGGTGATGACGGTCTTTGGCACACGCCCCGATGCGGTGAAGATGGCTCCGGTCGTTCTGGAACTGCAACGATACGAACCGCTCGTGCAGGTAAAGGTGGTGGTAACTGGACAGCACCGCGAGATGCTGGACCAGGTTCTGCAAGTCTTCCGCATCACCCCCCACCACGACCTGAACATCATGCAACACGGTCAGACGCTGACGCAGATTACCGTGCGCGTGCTGGAAGGGCTGGACGCTCTGCTCTGCGAACAGAAGCCGCATGTGTTGCTGGCGCAAGGCGATACCACCACCACTTTTGTCGCTGCGCTGGCGGCGTTCTATCATCAGGTGGCGTTCGGGCATGTGGAGGCGGGGTTGCGCACACACCACAAGTACAACCCCTTCCCGGAGGAGATGAACCGCAAGCTGGCAGGAGCCATCGCCGATTTTCACTTCGCCCCCACCCCCAAAGCGCGAGAGAACCTTCTGCGAGAGGGCGTCCCCCCTGACAGCATCTGGGTGACGGGTAATACCGGCATTGACGCGCTGCTGATGGTGGCGGAGCAACCCCATCCCGTTATGGACCCGCTTCTGCAACAGGCGATGGCGTCACCTCTGCGCACGGTGCTGCTTACCGCACACCGCCGGGAGAACTGGGGCGAGCCGTTGCGCCGTATATGTATAGCGGTAAAACGTCTGGTGGAACGCTTTGACGATATTCAGGTGGTTTTTCCCATGCACCGCAACCCGCTGGTGCGCCAGACCGCTACCGAAGTGCTGGGCGGGGTAGCCCGCGTTATCCTGACGGACCCGCCCGACTACGCGCCGTTCGTGAAGCTGATGCAGCATTCC
>BEHS01000308.1 GCA_002898895.1 bacterium HR16
AAAGAGCGTTGCTTGCGGACGATAGCGTACAGACATATCGCCAGGGACAGCAGCATCGGCGTCAGGATAACGATTTGTAGCCCTGCCTCCAGAAAGCCCGCGGGGTCTCCCCGCAGCAGGCTTCGCCAGGCGGTGAGCAGGGAATGTGAACGATGCGCGATGTGGTTTCTATACCAGAGTGAAAGCGCGATGCCGCATACGAGCAGTACGACGCTTACTGCGTTGCCTGCACGCAGCAACCATGCGCTCCACACGTACAACTCCGCATCGTTCTGTTCCGGCGTTTGATTGGGCATGACAGGATTATTATACTGCAGGTTTTGCTACACTCACCTCCATCCATCGCGTGTCAGGAACAGGTCACGGGGGATGGCATCGCCCTCTACAGGGTGCTCGCCGGGTTGCGGGCGGTGACCGCCGTCGTCCTTGCCGTCCTGCCCCACACTGTACAGGCGGTATCGTTCGCCTTCGCGCTTGTAGACGAGCTCTCTGCCGCTGAAGGGGTCTATAATCAGCTCCTCCAGCTTGAGTGTGTGCAGGGTATCGGGGTAATTGCCGTACTGCAGGCGGTACACGCGCAGCATCAGGTGCACCAGCATCAGCCGACGACGAGCACGGTTGGTAAGGTAACCGGAGAGCAAGGGGCTTCTCATCGGGCGAAGGAGTTCGGCAAAGTAGCTGAAGGGAGTATCCTCACGGGAGGCTGGCTCGCGCAGTGCTTGTAACTGCCTGCCGTAGGGTAATCGCAACACGCGAAGAGACTCCTCTGCCCAGCGATTGATCTCCCGACGCAGGCTTGCTCTCAGCTCTTCGTAGGCTGTGGGCGACTGAGCGATAGCAAGCATCTGCGGCCGCAGTCGCTCGTACTGCCGGCGTTCTTCCGCCCGCAGCTTTTCCTCCTCTTCATCTTCCGCAGGCTCTTCTGGTTCTATGGGCTTGCCCGTTTGCGGGTCCATGTTCCAGTCCGTACGCACTACTTCCAGCAGGGTTTCAGGCTTGCCCGGCGGTAGCATTTCATCCAGCCAGCGCAGCGCGAAAGCACGTTCACCCTCTATAGCGCTCGGAAAACGGTCGGGGCTGCGTTCCATGCGGATGAGGGTATCCGCCATCGCCCTGCATTCCGCCGAGGAGAAGAAGTCCATCTCGGAGACGATAGGAGCGTGAACCATTGCCTCCATTGCTACGCCCACAAGATAGTTCAGCATCATATCACCCTGTATATCCCACGCCATGTGCACCCCCACGCGCCAGTCTCGCACAGCGTCCATGCCGTCTTTGGTAGCGATGGCGAGACGGATACGCCCGGCGACCAGACGCGCCAGGTTGCGCAGGGCGGCGAAATCGGGGAAAGGAGGGTCACCTACCCTGTACTCTATCACCCAGCGGTATGGCTTGCTCACCCCCTGCTGAAGGATGCGGAACGCCCGTTCGTTCTGCTGTATCCAGCGCACGTCTTCGGGCTTCGGCGGTTGGTGTGCAGGGTCTCCGTTACCCTGTATCGAACGCGCCGCGACCAGATAGTAGTCCAGCGCGTTGTCCGAGGGCAGGCGGGGCTGGTACTGATTGGAACGAGGAAATGGCGGTTCCTGAAAGCGTGGCATACAGTCCACCTCCTGTTTCATCCCGTGAACGGGTCACAGCATCGCTGCGTAGCGCAGTCCCTCCGTATCCCACCAGCGCAGGGTAACTTGCTCTGCAAAGTCGGCAAGCTCCTCCCAACAACGAGCCATGAGCGGCTCACCGCGCGCCGCTTCGAATTGCAATGCCAAAGGCGCGGTGTTGAGAATAACCACATCCACCGGCAGCCCAACCACTTGCTCCAGGGTGTCTGCGAGATCGAACGACAGGGTCAGTGCATCTGTATGCTGCAGGGTGTCCTGCGTCACATACACCGCGACATCGATATCCTCAAAACTGCCTTCCAGTGTAAAGGAGCCGAACAGGTACGCGAAGCGCACCTGCTCGCACTGCAGTAGCCGCTCGTGCAGCACCTGTCGGATGTGTTTCTTCTCCGCTTCGGTGAAGTGCTTACGCATGAGTCCCTCCACGTACAAACTGCTCGACGGGGAGACGAGTGCAGGTCTCCAGCAGGTCTCTCACCTCCCGGATTTCGCCGAACCGCTGTGCAAGTAATGCTTCGTTGAATCGTGATGGCATCGTTACCTCACCCCAGTCTGCGGCGGCAAAGCGTGTGCTCCCACGCGGTGCGCCGGACTACCCGCTTCTACCGAAAGGTCACCTTTTTCCGGTGCGCGCAGGCGTGGGTTCACACCGTACACCCCCTCTTTTTCAGACACCGGAAGCGCGGGTTTGCTTCGTTCGGGCGCATCTTCACCATACCACCAGTTGCGTGCAAAAGTAAAGGTCGTCGGAGCGGTGGCGGGACCGATATTAACGCCTCCTTCATACCACTCGCCGGTGCGGAAGACGATCAGGTTATCGGTGAAACGTCCGTTTCGGCAGGGCACGAAGCCTTCGGCTCGTGTCTCTTGCAGAATGCGAATTGCCCATCGCTTCGGGCGGTAGATGGTGTTGAATCGCACGGTTGCGCCGTCTATCCCCACAAAGCTCACCGCCGCCGTCGAGCCGATAAACGTGCAACCTTCTACAGTGATATTTCGCGCTTCGGCGTGCTCGCCGCCGGGTTTCAACGGAGGGCGGAAGAACTGCAAGCCGGTGCTACCACCGATTTGCATGGCGCGTGCTCCTGCGTGTTCAAAGCGACAACGACGCACGATGATGTCGGTGCATCCGCCTTTCGCCTGTACGCCGTAGCCTTTGTCGTCCACAAAGCGCAGAGTACATCCCTCGATCACCCCACGATGACAGCCCACCATATCGATTCCCTGACCTCCATCGCCCCAGCGTTCTACAGTACATCCCTCCACACGAAAATCGGTGATGCCGGAGAGCTTGATACCGTCGCAGTTGCCCTCGGGACCGATGTCTCTGACCGTTAGGTCTTTCAGCATGATGTGGTGAGTGGGGGAATCGTACTGGCCACCGTCGTCGATGTTCAAGCCGTTGTAGCGCGCGCCAACCAGCACCAGAGCACGGAGATCAAGGTGGGAAGCCTTGCTGATATGTAAGCACTCGCCACCGCCGCGAATGACGGGAGGGTTGCGCGGGTCCTCGGCTGAGATAACTATCGGCTTGCCCGCCTCGCCGTGCACGTTTTCGCATTACAATCCGCCCTCGTATTCACCT
>BEHS01000309.1 GCA_002898895.1 bacterium HR16
GCTTTGCTTCGCTGGTATGCTACCTTGCTGGCGCGGGTCGTTCCCGAAGGCTACTACGACTACAACGAGCGGTTTGGGGCGTTTTGTGCGCAGAGGTTGGGACGCGCCCTGTACACGCCGACTACCCAGTGGCTCTCTCCTGACAGTCTCGACCTCACCCCCCGCAACTGCCTGTTGAACGAAACCACCGGCGAGGTAACGGTCATTGACCTGGAGTGGGATGTGGGCATCCCGCTGCCTCTGGACCTGGTGGTGGATAGGGGGATGTTGTATCTGGTGCAAAAAGTGAGCGACTTCTTCGGCACCGACCTGCTCAACCGCCGCGGTGAATGGAACCTGCCTCGCGCCCTGCTAAACCGCCTGCCTGCCCAGCTGCGAAAAGGCAAAGTAGCGGACATTCACCTGTTTGAGTACTGGTTCCAGCTGGCGATACTGCACGGCGGTTTTGACTATTGCCTTTCGGAGCAGGACCGTCGTGCCGCCAGCACCAGCACAGGGCTAAGCCGCCGCAGCTGGTTCGCCCGCCTGTTGCGCCGGTTAGGAGACGCCTCACGCTCGCCGGGCGTTATTGGAGCCTCCCTGCGCCGCTTGCGCAAGATAACAGGAGTGTAGAGGAAGCCTCCCTCGCAGGTCGAATCTCTGTGTTTGAAGTCAAACAGAGGGAGATTCTTGCATGGACGACATCACTCTCGCCTGTAACGTGTACAGCTACGGCAGATACCGCCAACGGGCGTTTGAACACATGAAGAGTATCGGTATCCACTATGCCGAGGTCAGTATCGGCAAGCCAGAGGATGCGGACGAGTGGCTGAAGCAGATGGAGCCTTACGGTCTGCGTATCTCCAGCGTGATATGCCCCTGTGATGTTTCTTCCGACGAGGGCGCAGAGGACTTCGCCCCTGTTGCCAGGGCGGTACAGAGGATGGGAGCGCGGATCGCCTTTGTCAGCGTGCATGCTGGAGATTTACCTTTGCCGGATGTATACCGCCGCATTCGCCGATTGGGCGACATCGCCGGGGACCTGGGCGTCAAGGTGGCAATGGAGACGCACCCTGACCTCATCACTAATGGCGACGTGGCTTCGCAAACCATGCGGATGGTTGCCCATCCGAACGTGGGCATCAACTTCGATACCGCTAACATCTACTACTACAACGAAGGCACGGATGCGGTGACCGAAGTCCGAAAAGTGCTTCCTCACGTCTTCAGCGTACACCTGAAGGATACTAACGGCAAGCCTCGCACCTGGTACTTTCCCACACTGGGGCAGGGCGTCGTCGATTTCCCCGAAATCTTCCGCCTGTTGCTGGAACATGGCTTCCGGGGACCGTTCACGATGGAGCTGGAGGGCATCGAGGGCGAAAACCTGAGCGAAGAGCAGCAGCTGGAGCGAGTAGCGCAGTCTTATAACTATGTGCGTGGCATTGTGGAGCAATGGAAGCAAATCCGTCAAGCCAGTACCTGAGCTTTGACCGCGTAGCCGAGCAATACGATGCGACCCGATTCCTGCCGGAGTCGGTGCGGGAGGCAGTGGTGGAGCAGATTCTCTCCGCTGCCTCTCTCGCCCCCGGTCACTGGCTTGTAGATGCAGGGGTGGGCACGGGACGGTTTGCGCTTCCGATAGCGCGGCGCGGCGTGAACGTACTGGGTTTGGATGTGTCGCGCAATATGATGCGCCAGCTGCTGCGCAAGACCCCTCCTGCTAACCTGTATCTGGCGCAGGCGGACCTGAGGAGCCTGCCGGTTCGCTCGCGCTCTATCTCGGCGGTGCTGGTAGCGCATGTGCTGCACCTCATTGCAGGCTGGCGTGAGGTGCTTCAGGAGTGCCGGCGTGTGTTGAGGCAAGAAGGTGTGCTGTTCCTGCTCTATGAGAGCGGTAAGCGGTTTCCGGCACGGGAGTACTACGTGCAGCTGGCAGGTGAGCGCGGACTGTTGCGTCCAGCGCTGGGGGTGCAGAGCGCGGATGAAGCGCTGGAGTACGTGCGGGAGACAGGTGGAGCAGTCTCCCTTATCGAGCATCCCTCCCTGCGCTGGCAGGCGCGACGCACTCATCAGGAGGTTCTGCAGGAACTGGAGAAGCGCACCTATTCTCAGCTCTGGGACATTCCCGACGAGGCGCATCGGGAGCTTATGGAACGGACACTGCGTTACGTGCGCGAGCAGTTCGGCAGCGAGGAGGAAACGTACACCGCCGAAGCAGAGGTCAGATTGTATGCGGTGAGGTTTTAGAACGGACATCCGATTCATTCCCTTGCACCCCCCTGTCACCGCAGGATATACTAATGGTGGAACTGCACGTTGTGCCGTTCTGAATCTCCACCGAAGAGGTGCAGGCAGCGATGCCACAACGAAACATCAGCCCGTCAGTTGAACTGAGCGAACCGCAGCACCTCGCGACGCGACTGCATCCGGTGCAGGAACGCGAGCGTGCCTTCCTCATCTTCGTGAACCCCGACCCGGAACTGGACAGCTACGTCGAGGAAGAGTTGCGCGCCCTGTGCGACACCGCCGGTCTGGAAGTAGTTGGCGAGAACCGACAGCGACGTACCCGCCCTGATGCCGCTACCTTCATCGGCAGGGGCAAGGCGGAACTGCTCTTTCCGCAGGTACGCGAGGTCAACGCCGATGTGGTCATTGTAGACGATGACCTGACGCCTTTGCAGCAGCGCAACCTCGAGGACATCCTGCAAACGCGCGTGATAGACCGCACCGAGCTCATCCTGCGCATTTTCGCCCAGCGCGCCCACACCCGCGAGGGGAAACTGCAGGTAGAGCTGGCGCGATTGACCTACGAGCTGCCTCGCCTGATGAGCGTGTACACCAAGTTCGAACAGCAGGCAGGACACATCGGTGTGCGCGGCGGACCGGGCGAGACCAAGCTGGAACAGGACCGACGCAAGGTGCGTGAGCGCATCGCCGACCTGCAGCGTGAACTGGAGCAGGTGGCTCGCCAGCGCAGTCAGCAACGACAGGGCAGGCGCAGGTTGCCTTTCCCCTTCGGTGCGCTAGTAGGGTATACGAGCGCGGGCAAATCCACCTTGCTGAACACTCTCTCGGGCGCGCATATCTACACCGATGAGCACCTCTTCGCCACGCTGGATCCTACCGTGCGTCGCATCGTACTGCCCGACGGCTGGGG
>BEHS01000310.1 GCA_002898895.1 bacterium HR16
AGCCCAGATAGCCGTTCGCCACATAGGCGTAGTTGTTCAGCGGGAAGGTGCTCCACGCATCGTTTTGCTCCTCAGCAAACGATGCAACCTCCTTGATGTTGTTCGGGTCAGAGGCATCGATGATGCGTATCCCTTTGGCACCGTTCGCCACATAAACCCGCGCGCCGCTAATCCTCACGTGTCTGCCGGTGCCCGGCACGCTGGCGGAAGCTATCTTCTGAGGTTGCTGCGGATTGGAAACATCGAGCACCACCACCCCGTTGACTCCTGCAAGGTACGCTACCGTACCGGTGACACTCACCGCCCTCGCGCTGAAGCCGGTGATGTCGGGAGTATACTCTCCCATTTTTTGCGGGTTCAAGGGGTTAGAAACATCGACAACCTGCAGTCCTGCCCCTCCCGCTGCGACGTAAGCGACAGAGCCGGAGATAAAGACATCATAGACATAGTCGGGAAAAGACAGCGAAGCGACCAGGCGGGGGTTACGCTTGTCTGAAATATCCAGTACCTGCAGAGCACGGGACAGACTGGCAAGATAGGCGTAAGAGCCCGAAACGGCAATTTTCTGTATCCTTCTGTCGGGGTTGCCGGTGTCACAGTAGCCTGCTACCTTCGGCTGTTGGGGGGTAGAAACATCGATGACGTAAAAACCACCGGAGATGCTACCGAGATAAACGTACGGTGGTGCCGCAGTAACACGCCATCCACCTTCCAACAACATCAACCCGGCTACCCACTGCGGCGACGCAGGTGTAGAGACGTCCAGTGCGACGAGCCCTGCTCCGTTGGCACAGTACGCATACCCTCCCTGCACCGCCACATCGTACACCGCACCGCCTGTCATACCCACCAGTTCCACGTTCCAGCTGTTTTGACCGGGGGGAGGCTGTCTGGAAAGCGGTTTGCGAGGATGCGTCTCACGATAGTGGAGCACATTTTCCGGCGAGAGCTGTTCTTTCAGGTTCCTCAGGAAGTCATCAGGTGGCTGCAGCAGCCCCTGAGCGGCTATCGGCATCGATAGCAGCAACATAAAGACTACCCACACAGTTGCCCACACCGGCTTACCGTACCGCGTGCTTAGCGTTGCAACGCGCGACATGTCTTCTCCCTTCCTTCCATGTGGTGTAAGATGTATGGCTGCTACAGGATAAGTCGTTGTACCTACAGACTTGCTATTATATTAGATGCACCGCTGTCTCAAAATGTTCCCACGATGTACAGCGGTTGCATCCCTGTTCTCACATCCGGTATACTATGAACACAAAACACCACAGCGTTTGCTGTGTGCCAACATCCCCGTCCCGTGCAACCGGGACTGGCGCACAGCATAGAAAGGACGGCGAAAAATGGTTCAGGCTCCGTTGCCACCGGAGTATTCCCAGCTTTCCGACGAGGAAACGCATGAGCGCATTCGCCGGGCGAAAGCATCGCTGGGCGAGCGCGTCGTGATTTTGGGTCACCATTACCAGCGCGACGAGATTATTCAGCACGCCGACTATCGCGGCGACAGTTACAAACTTGCCCGCGATGCCACCCGCCACCCCGAGGCGGAGTTCATTGTTTTCTGCGGCGTGCACTTCATGGCGGAAACCGCCGACATCCTCACCCCTGATACCCAGAAGGTTATCCTGCCGAACATGTCTGCAGGTTGCTCGATGGCGGACATGGCGAACATCTATCAGGTGCGTGCCTGCTGGCGCGAACTGACCAGCCTGTTCCCGCCGGAGAGCATCGTGCCTGTGACCTACATGAACTCCGCGGCGAACCTCAAAGCCTTCTGCGGGGAGCGCGACGGTATCGTATGCACCTCCTCCAACGCCAAAGCCATCCTCACGTGGGCGTTTGAGCAGGGCGAGCGTGTGCTCTTCTTCCCCGACCAGCATCTGGGGCGTAACACGGGTATCAAGATGGGCATAGACCCCGACACCGAGATGGTGGTGTGGAACCCCGACCTGCCGCTGGGAGGCAATACAGAAGAGGCTCTGCGCCGCGCAAAGCTCATCCTGTGGAAAGGGCACTGCTCGGTGCACATGCGCTTCACCGTAGCGCAGATTCAAGCCGCACGCAAGATGTATCCGGGCATTAAGGTGGTGGTGCATCCCGAGTGCCGGCGTGAGGTCGTGGAGGCAGCGGATTGCGACGGCTCCACCGAGTACATCGTGAGGGTGATACGCGAGTCGCCTCCGGGCAGTAAGTGGGCGGTGGGCACAGAGATTAACCTGGTGCATCGCCTCGCCGCGGAGCATCCCGATAAGTTCGTGATGTGCCTGGACCCCATCGTGTGCCCCTGCTCCACGATGTACCGCATCCATCCGTCTTACCTGTGCTGGGCGCTGGAGAATCTGGCGCGGGGCAACGTGGTCAACCAGGTGAAAGTGCCTGAAAACATCGCGCACTGGGCGCGTGTGGCGCTGGACCGTATGATTGAGGTCACCGAAGCGGCTAAGCGCGCCGAGCCGACGGTAACCGCAGCTGCCCGATGAGAAGTCCATTGCGGAAAACCTCTCCCCTGACCCCTCTCCTGCGAGGAGAGGGGCAGAATTTCTCCATGTTGGCAGTGATCTGCCTCCTGCTGCTCGCGTTCGCTCTGCCCGCCGTGGCACAGGTGGAGGCGTTTCGAGCACGTATCGTACTACTGCCGGGCGGTACGGTGAGCCTGAGCACAGACGGCGGCGCACGCTTCACGGTCATTGGACGCATCGTCGCCTTGCCCCAGCGTCTCTCCGCTTCCAAACTGCCTGCGCGGTCAGCGGCGATACTGGGAAAGGGGTTATGGCTGATACAGCATAACGAAACCCAGAGCGTCGGACTAGCAGCAACAGGCGTCCAATCGCCTACCGCGCTGCGGTCCGACATTCCCGCCGAGTCGGTGTTCTTTCGCGACTTCGGAGAGGGCGTCTCCGTGCGGCTGTTGTACCAGGAAGGACGACTGGCATATTCCCTGCCACCCGGATACCGCTATCGGGCGGGAGACGTATGGGTGCTGCAGGTGCTGGCAGGGGACGACGCCCAGGCACAGGCAATACGTGACGCGGTTACCGCCGCCCTGCCTGA
>BEHS01000311.1 GCA_002898895.1 bacterium HR16
GCAGGAATACGCCAGCTTGCAGCTCCTGTCGGTGCTCTATTTCCTGTTGCTGATTGTACCTCGCAGTTCGGATTTACCCCAGTTCATTGGTATACTCATCGCCTCGACAGCGGTGCAGCGCCCGGTCTACCTGCGTGCTGGGCAGCCGAACCCATACGAGTTTTTGTTGAGTGCTGGTTTCTTGGTGTTCTTCATAATGATCGGCATGTGGGTTTTTATTGCACCAACAGCGGAGGCTCCTCGTGAGCAGCTGGTTCAGCGGATTATGGTAGGCTTTGGGCTCACTCTGCTGGTCATCGCAGTGGTGTGGTGTCTACGCGAATGGCGCAGGGGAAAGGGAGGAGCCCGTCCCCCTGATGCGGGAGTGCGCTCGCCTCTGTCACCCGTTCCTACCGTCTCCGCAGGGAACGCACAGAAGCTGCCGAAGGAGTAGTACGTCTCACGCAGCGAGAAGCAAGAGTGCAAGCGTTCTCAGTCACTTGTGGAGGGCGAGGCTCTTCTTGGAGCCTCGCCCTTTTTCAGTAGATTACTGGTACTCAGGAATGGTGCGGCAGCGGTCGCGCCAATCACGCAACCACTCTACCTGCTGAGCGGGCTTCCAGTCCCACAGATAGTCGTCGGTAGGGCCCTGCTCGTTAGTCCAGTTCAGCGCGCCCATCGTGGCGCATATCTTGATGGCTTTGACGTGACCATCGTGGAAGCTCCAGTTACTGATGCCGTTATGCGAGGTAACCACGCCCTTGTTACGGTCGAACCAGGCGCGGAACCAGTCGCCGTTCAGCACCCAGGGACCATGGTCGTTCCAGTACTCGCGCGACTCCAGCAGCTGGATGACGCTGGCAGGGCGAGGAATCGCTGCCAGCTGTACCGGGTTAGGTAACAGGGGGTTCACAATCCAGCCCAGCCGCACGCCGACCTCGTTCTTCTGCGCCCAGTTGGCTGCGCCGGCGTAGGACCGCTTGATGCCGATGTTCATTTCCATCGTATAACCGGTTTCACTTAATCGGCTCATGAGCGACGGCGGGTAGACACCTTCCGTATCGTGATAGCACGACCAGTTCCAGATAGGTTCACCCGGCTGCTCGAAGCTCATGCACAGGTAGATGCCCGTGTTCTTGATATAGGGTTGCACGGCGTATCGCCAGCCGTGGCACGCCAATCCGGCCGGTGTTTCAATAGGCGACCAGCCAGGGTAGGGCAGGGTTTCGTCGTAGTCCTGCGTGTACTGAAGCACCGCCAGGGACAGCTGCTTGATGTTGGAAAGGCACGAGGTCTTACGTGCCATCTCCCGGGCGCGTGCGAACACCGGGAACAGGATCGCCGCCAGAATCGCGATAATCGCGATGACGACGAGCAGTTCGATGAGCGTGAACGCTCTGTTGCGTAACATGTCAGCGAACCTCCTTGGTTTTTGAGATTAGTTGATTGGATTTGCCTGGGTCATATCCAGGTTTCTAAAGATGCCAGGCGGTATCACCCGCTTCTGGATAGCTTCTACCACCAGCTTGCGTTCCTCTGGTGTAAGCAATCGGGCATCGCCACCCGTGCGATTGACCAGCTCATTCACCTTTAACCCCATCTGCGAAGGAGCAGTGCTGGGACGGTTCCCCACGAAGGCCCGGTACAGGAAGAAGCCTGCAATGAGCACCGCAATGGCGATAACCGCAATCGCTACGGATGGAGAGACCTCTTTCTTCATGTTCACAAACCTTTCACCTCCTCTCAGCCCGTTAACATCGCCTGCGCCGAGGGCGTATGCGCTGTCGGGGTTTTATTCTGTCGGGCGGTTCGGGAGAGCAGGGCATCACACTGTCACGCTGTACCAGCTCACCCGGAAATATCACATGCTCGGTAGAGGGCTTACCGCTCTCAATCTGCTGGATAAGCAGTCGAGCAGTGGTTATACCGATTTCGCGCACCGGTTGCCGGATGGTGGTCAGGGGTGGGGAGGCAACTGCCGCCGCCTCTACGTCGTCGAAGCCCAGCACCGAAATATCTTCGGGCACCAGTAGCCCTTTGCGACGGAGGGTTTCCAGTGCACCCAGAGCCATCCAGTCGTTACAGCTTACTACCGCCGAGAACGCCGGACGCACCTGTAACAGCAGTTCCATCGCCTGTCTGCCGGAGAGGGTGCTGTAGTCGCCCCGGCGTATCCAGTGTGGAGTAGGGGTAATGCCTGCATCGTGCAGGGCGCGCAGGTAGCCCCGCTCGCGTTGCCTTGCGCTCCAGTAGTTGGTCGGACCGGCGATAAAGGCGATGCGTCTATGCCCCAGATCAATCAGCCACTTGACGGCGGCGTACACAGAGCCTTCGTCATCCACATCTACACAAGCGGCACGCAGGTCCTGCGGACTACTACCCGCCACCACGCGAGGGATGTTGCAGCTCTCCACCCACTGTAGCAGGGGACTTTGATACAACGGGGCAGCCAGAATCGCGCCGTCGATGGAACCGTCTTCGGCGCTCAGGCGTGCGTGCTCGGGGTCGGGTCGTTCCAGCGCAATAATCTTCAGCTGGTAGCCCGACTGCACCGCTTCCGCAAGAATGCCATCGAGAAGGGTGGAGTAGTACGGGTTGCCCATTAACGCGCCGCGAAAGTGTTCCACTACCACCCCCAGCGTGTTGCTGCGCCGACGCACCAGGCTGCGTGCAATCTGGTTAGGGCGGTAGCCCAGCTCCTCCACCGCCTGCAGCACGCGCTCTCTGGTCTGCTCCGAGAAGCGACTACCTCGCCCATACAGCACGTTCGTGACGGTGGTTACCGACACGCCAGCCCGTTCAGCAACGTCCTTGATGGTCGGTGTTCCTTCAGGCATTTATCTTCCCTAGTCTAACGTTCAATCATTTTTGACGACAAATAGGTTTGACGTTCAACTAACCTTATCATAGCACCCCTTGCCACAAAAGTCAAGGGGTCGTTTTGCCTCACGTAAAACCTTTCTGAAAATCATTCGTTGCCTCATTTGAAAATCTTTTCCAATTCCATTACCCGTATGCTCCTCATGAAACCCTTTACA
>BEHS01000312.1 GCA_002898895.1 bacterium HR16
GGGCATTTGCTCCCGCGTTCGCCGGTAAGCGCGTAGAATGTCCTTGCGAAACCGTTGTGCTTCTTGCAACAGCTCATCCGCCCTTGCCGCACCGGTATCGGCAAGGGCGCGGGCGGCGTGGTGCAAGCCTGCGTAGTAGTATCCATTGAGCGCGAAGTAGTAGGCGTAGGCGTTCCAGTCCGCCATCACGCCCGGAGGCATCAGTCCATATTCGGGCACGGGTTCGCCGTTGGGAGCACGCTTCATCGTCTTCTGCCTCTGGCGCGCAATCCACCGACAAACGCTCTCCACCGCCGGCGCGACCTGTCGCATCCATGCGGTGTCCCGGGTGAGCGTGAAGTACTCTCCCAGCGTCCACAAGTGCCATCCCGTGCCCATCAGCGTATAGCCGGTGGTCAGGTAGCCTGCGGGGTTGTAGCGGTGCACAAAGTACCCCAGCGCGCGGCGGGCGAACTCGCGATGTCCCAGCAGAAGCATCCCGCGAATGACCGAATGCGCTTCGCTCTCCAGTGGACCGTATGCCATCGACGCAATCCACGCCGCCACACGCCTGCCGTCCTCCTCATTGCGCGCGGCGAGCAAACAGTGCACCTGCGAAGCGCGGATAACGTTCAGCAGGCTGGCGTCGGGAATCTCGATGTGGGTGGCTTCACTCATCACCGCCTGCCAGTAGCGCTCCGTTCTGGCAAGAGCATCCTGGGGCGAAGGAAGGGCAATATCTCTACCGGATGGCACTTCCCATGCAGGCAGCACTAGCAGAAGGCTCCGCACCCCACGGGGCGGCGCGGACGCGCTGAAGCGCAGTTCGCTATCCGTTACCCCACCTGTCCAGCCGGCATCTGCGGGATGAACGAACGCCGAAACCGCCTGCCCATGCACTATCTGGTAGCGGTCGGGAAGAGTAAGGATTTGCGCGGAAGGCTTCACCGAGAAGCTTACCTGCGCGGTGCTGGGCTGAGGAGCGGTGTTTTCCGCCTCGATGAGAACAAAGCAGGCAGCGTGCTCATACAGCCAGCGGTTCGAACCTGCAATAGGTTGCTCGTCCAGCGGGGCAACAAAGCTGGTCTGACGATACGCCACTGCGCCATCCTGCCACGTTATCACCGGCACAGGCAGCCATCCACCGTGCAGATGCCGTTTCGTCCATTGCGCCTTGCCGTTCGCATAGAGAGGTTGAATCTGCGTCTCGCCTTTGCGGAGTGTGCCGTCACGCTCTACGATGAACTTGCGGTTGTCGCACGCCAGCGAGAGCATTATCGGTCCGTTGTTCTGCACCTGGTGGTGCGTCTTCTCCATCGCCTGCGCGAAAGTCTGTTCAGGCATCTGGCGTACACGCTCCAGTACTGTCCGGCGTCGTGCAATCCTGCGCCGGTACTGCTCGATGGTCAGGTTGGGGTCGCGGGCGACCAGCAACCCGGCATGGGGCACGTACACCACGCCGTGCGTCAGCACATCGTCCACCGCCACGCCGAACGCGCCGTCAGGGAGGCGGATGCGCAGAACCGTGCGGTCGGAAAGGAGCATGGAGGGACGGCTATACCGAACGCGCAGACGGAGAGGCGTTTGTCCATCCCATGTGGTTTCGTGCACCGTGCCGGTGTTCTGTACAATCTCGCCGTTGTAGATGCGGATGCTCACCTTGTCTGGGGAGTGCAGGCGAAGCGTCAATTCTGTTTCATCCCAGCGCGAGACGGTGAAAGCGCGGATGGTTTCAATTTGAATTGGTTGGGTCATGGAACCGAATATCCAGCGCACCTTGCGCACGCCGTACGTGGCTCCTGAGATACCTTGCCAGTTCGGGCGAAACGTCCATTCGTTCTGATTGCGTTCTACAGAGGCGGGAAGGGGAACCCATTTGCCCTGCCAGTGCGACTCGCCCACCCATGCCTGCAGATGCGCTGTTTCTGGCGGAGGCGGTGTAGAGGCGAACCGGATGCGCAGTTCTACCAACCGCCTTCTCTCCAGCCAGTGCAGACCGACACTGCCCTGTCCATCGGCGCGAGGCTGCACCGTCACCGTGCCGTCCGCATTGGGGAGCAGAGGCTCCTCCAGAAAAATGTCCTCCGCAAGGTACTCTTCGATGCGTCCGGCGCGGCAGCCCTCAGTTCGGCTGGGGTCGGAGGTGATGACCTGTGCAAAGGGGGCGATGTCCACGCGCAGGGTCTCCCGCCGTGCTCTGACAGGTTGTCGGGCACGTACCAGGCGAGCCTCCGCCCAGTTGGCGCAATCACAGGTGATGCCGTCTCCCGCATCGGTAGCCACCAGGCGCAGTTCGCTCGCCCCTTTGACGGAAACGCGCACCGATTTGGGAGCATCTGTTTCGCGCATCACACCGCTATCGAATCGCTTCCTGCCGTCCACGTACACCTGAAAGACCACACTGCCCACCTTGCCACCCTGCCATTGCACACCCACCTCCGCTTCGAAGGTTTCATATTCACCGTTGAGGTCTACCACGATCTCACCGGGCGCGTGGTGTCCAAGCCCTCTGACGTACTCTTTGTCGCGGATGCGCAGGGGGAGCGGAGTCTGTCCGGGCGCGTGGGCGCAGGTGTTTACTCCCAGTTCGCCCCAGCCCTGTTGCAGATAGACGAAGCGATGTTGCAGGTCAGCAAGGTACTCTACGACGGGCTCGGTTGCGCTCGTCATCGCGAGGGCGCCTCCTATGGAAAGTATGACAAAGCAAAGCATTCTTATAGTTCTCACCGTGCCCGAATTTTCGCCATGCATACCGAAGCCCCCTGCCTTCATCTACTATCCTGTTCCGCCCGGTTCCGTACCAGTATTTTCTTGCGCACCAGAGCCACTTCGCGCCCGTCTGTATCGGTCGCCCGCGCTTCCAGCACGTGCTCGCCATCGGCAACCTGCGTACTGTCCCAGCGGAAGATGGTGGGGAGCACGTTCGAGGTGCCCACGGGATAGCCGTCCACCGTAAAGAAGACGAACCGTACCGTTTCGGCGTAACGAGCGGTGACCTCCAGATTCAGCGTGCCGCTGACGACGGGTAGTTTATCCTT
>BEHS01000313.1 GCA_002898895.1 bacterium HR16
CCGCCATCATGGGGCGCATGGCGGCGTACACCGGGCAGGAGGTCACTTGGGACTTCGCGCTTAAGGAGTCCAAACTGAACCTGGTGCGCAACGTCACCGCCTTCTGCGAGATGCCGGTGGATGAGGTTGCCATGCCGGGCAAAACGCCGCTGGTGTAGAGGTCACCCTTGTCCCCTCTCCCACAGCATGGGAGAGGGGTGCTTGTCGGAGGGTGAAAGTCCTGCTGAGCCGCTGGTTTGAGCACCCTTATCCCCTCACGCAGGATGACAAAAGCAGCAACAGGAACAATGGGGCGACTTGCGCGAAGGAACCTCCCTTCCGATTCCAGGTGGAGAACTCCTCTTCAATAAGGTGTTTTGGCAGCAGATCTTCGTCCGCGCCCTCTTTTCCTATTGACACCACCCTGCGTGTGTGTTATAATAGCCTTGTAAGTATGCAATCGTTTGCAGTCAATCGTTTGCATGGTGTACGGTCATGCGTGTTACGGCTAAGCAGATAGCAAAACAGTTGGGCATTTCGCCTTCCACCGTGTCGAGGGTACTAAACGGTCGGGGCGGAGGCTTCATCTCCGAGGTGACCCGGCAGCGTGTGCTGGATGCGGCACGCGAGATGGGCTATCGTCCGCATCATGCGGCTCGCGCGCTCGTGACGGGGCGCACGCAAACAATAGCTCTGTGGATGTACTCGCTACGTACCAGCTTCCACGCTTATATAGCGCACCTGATGCAGCAAATTCTCTATCAAAACAACTACCTCTGCCTCATCTTTCCCGAGGACTACCTGAATGCATCCACGTACCCTGCGGATGGGCAGGTAGATGGAATCATAGCACACGAGTGCGTAGACCGTGTTCGTGCTTTCCTTCAAATCCCCAGCAGCACCCCGTTGGTAAGCGTCGGGTGCTACTACATTACCGAGTGCGACCATGTAGGCATCGACCTGTTCGCCGGCACAGCCGAGGCACTATACTACCTCCTGGACACAGGGCGTAGACGGATAGCATATCTGGTGAATACTTCATCGTACCATGCCGGTGAACCCCGTGGCGATGCTTACCGGCTTGTGATGGAACAGGCGGGGCTTCCTGTGGAGGTCATTTTTACTGCCGACCAATCACGATGGCGGACGTACGACGGGGTAAAGCAGTACCTGCAGCACCACAAAGCGCCTGATGCTATATTCTGCCATAACGACCACATGGCTATGGCATGCTATAAGTGCCTCCGCGATATAGGGCTTCGCGTGCCTGACGACGTAGCACTGGTGGGCTGCGATGGCATTGAAGAGACGGAGTTTTGGGAGACCCCGCTGAGTACCATCGTACAACCACTGGAAGAGATGTGCCAGATAGCATGGTCATTCTTGCAGAAGCGTTTACAACAACCGGATTTGCCGATACAGCAAGCGATACTCAAACCACGTTTGGTCGTACGGGCATCATCGCAACCATAAGCAAGGGAGGTGATAGGCAAGCAACAGAGAACACAGGCTTTCTGTAGGCATAAGCCAAACGCTACCGTGTCGCTACATCATCAACAAACAAAGGAGGGAGAGTAAGCAATGACGCGAAAGGGGTTTACCCTAATTGAGCTGCTGGTGGTTATCGCGATAATCGCGATACTGGCAGCGATCCTGTTCCCGGTATTTGCACAGGCTCGGGAGAAGGCACGCCAATCCAGCTGTGTATCCAACCTGAAGAACATTGGCACAGCGATGCTGATGTATCAGCAGGACTACGACGAGCAGTTTTGCCCGCCGATGGTCGGATTGGGAGGACGTGACCGGTGGGATGACACCATGACCTGGGATCGGCTGATTCAGCCTTACATGAAGAACCTGGCGATATTGACCTGTCCCAGTGATCAGTATTCGCCCACGGTGACCTCGCGGTGGGGCGTTGTGAAACGTTCCTATACCATGCCTGGCTATTTGGGCTGGTGTTGGTTCTGTGGGTACGACGAGTGTGTCAATACCTTGCATGGGAACCCCATCTGGGGATGCCAGTATTCCGTGCCTCTGGCGAAAGCACAGTACCCCACGCTGACCGTCATGGTCTTCGAGCGCGATAACTGCAACTCGCAGGGAGGCGAGTGGAACTGGTGTTCGGTCGGCGACGGTACCAACGAGTTTGCCTACCGCCACAACAGCATGAGCAACGTCTGCTTCGCAGACGGTCATGTGAAGGCTGTGAAAGGCGATCCTGCAAACCGTCGCTACCACATATTGCCCGGGCACCGCTGCTGGGAGCATGGAACGGCAACGTACGGGGCACGCTTCTCCGGCAACTGGCACGACATCCTGCCGTACCACACCGGCATCGACGTGACCTGCCCCGGTGGCACAGAGGGCACTTGGCCCTGACGGAGGCAGACTACCATGAAGAGAGAGGTTAGCACCCCTGTAGTGATTGCCGTGTTCGCGGTGGTTCTTCTCGCGCTCATCGGGTTGGGGTACTATTTTCTGCGTCCCAAACCCTATGTTCCATCTCCGGGTGTTGGGGGACGCCCCTTCGAAGTACCCAATTATGGCGCGCCAACCGGATCACCGATACCACCTGCAGGTGTTCGGCCGGGCGATGTAAGCGGCTTACAAGGAGCAAGAGGGGCTCCGCCTGTAGCTCCTCCCTCCGGGGTTGTGCCCGGCGATGTAAGCGGCGCACAACGCAGCCAGCCTATGTATCCACCACCGCCACGGTAGTCACCATGGGTATAACAGAGTGGGGAGAGCAAGCGTCATCGCGGAGCTTGTTCTCCCCCATTTTGCAGGATGCTGTTGGCTTCTTCTCGTAATGACCTTATAGGCATCCACAAGCACATCCGTGTTTTTCACGGGCAAATCTGTAAAGGGGGACTTTTCGATGAGGGAGCAAAAGGCGTTTCGTAGAGGTCTCACGCGCAGAGACTTTCTCAAAACATCGCTGGGCGCAAGCACAGTGGCGCTGGCGTCAGGTGTGCTGGGCTGGAACTACGCCTGGGCGCAGGGCAGCGACCGCATTCGCGTG
>BEHS01000314.1 GCA_002898895.1 bacterium HR16
TGTGGCGTTCGCACGCTGGGGGTCGTCGTACATCTTGCCGATGGGCACGTGCTCACCAGCCAGCGTACCGGGGCGAGGTTCGGGAAACTCTATCCCCCTGTACAGCACATCCGCCGTCGGCAGGTGCAGAGAGTAATGATGCTGTTTGCCACCCTGCACCTGAAACACGTCCACCACATAGAAGGCATCGTCGCCCGGCAGGTCTATCATGGCTGTTTGTCGGCGGTAGAGGGACGCCCTGTCGGGGTAGACGCTCTCGGCGGAGGCGTCCACGAGTCGTACCCACTGTGATTGCGCGAAGCGATGCAGGCGTCCTCTCGCGAGGTTTGCCTGTCGCTGTGCGTCGATCATCACCGTGCAGTGGCTGACGGTATGCGTCGTCCAGCCGGGCGGCTCGGGGTCGTCGGCGGCAAACTGCGGATAGCCGAGGTCAGGCAGTAACTTTTTGCCGAAGGCGAACAACTCGATATTGAGCCGGTCGTAGTGCCCGTGTCCACCACCCGCCCAGCCGTAGTACAGCGTGAGCGCACGCTGGTTATCGCCCTCTCCCCCGCGCAGAATCGCCAGTCCGTAATCGCCCAGCAGGCGCGAACGCTCATAGGGTGAGGTATCGGGCTGTGCAGATGGTGCGGGTGGGAACGCCGGCAGGAACAGGTCGGCGAATCCTGTGTAGGCGCGCTCCGCGTTGCCCTGCGGCTTGGGCAGCAGAGGATAGAACAGCGAGTCGCCGTACTGGCGGTAGGCGATTTCTGCCATCCACGCGGGCAGGTCGATGCGCGAGGTCTCCACACTGCCCGAATCGCCGATGGTAGGCGTGAAGCCTTTCGCCGCACTCATCTCGAACGGATAATAGAACAGCCGACGGACAATGGGGTGTTCGAACAGGTTCACCCCTGCCCTGAGCAGGTAGTCGCAGATACGCGCCACCTCCTGGTTCCAGAGGAAATGGTATCCGGGCGCGGATTCGTGTCCCATCCCCTCACGGAAGAAAAGGTTGGCAAGCGCGAACTGTAACCCCTCATGCGTATAGCGGTCGCCCGTGTTGTGGAGCAGGTAATCTATTGACCACTTCAGCAGCTCCGGGTCTTGCGAGACGATGGCGGTGGTGAGCAGGGTCTTCTGGTGCATCCCGTAGTTGCCGGAGATGCGGTACTCCTTAATGGCTTTCACGAACTCCATCAGCAGGTTGCGGTAGAGATACTGGCGGATGGCGTCCGCGTCTTTGCCGAGCGACCTCTGCAGCTCCGCATCCTCGTCGATGGCGTCCCAGACGAAATCCACCGCCTCCGCGAGGTTCGTCGCCACGCCCGTCTCCCAGATAGCGTTGACGATTTTGCCGGTGTAGGCGGGCGCGAACTCGGTGGCGTAGCGCGACTGTTTGTTGTGGTCCATGTCGGGATAGTAGTCGGCGATACGGCAGAGCATCACCAGCGCCTTGTGTGCGTAACGACGGTCGCCTGTTAGCAGGTACGCCCTCGCCAGATTGTGCACCGCAGGGATGATGTGGCGCATCCAGTGCCAGTGGCAGTAGTAGGCGACGAACCAGTATTTCTTCTCCTCGCCGGGCTTCTTCCAGCCCCAGCCGTCGTCGGGATAATCGCCCGTAAGCAGGGAGCGGTCTTTCATCCCGCTTCTCAGGAACGCGCCGAAGTCGTTGGACGGGAACTCGCTCTTGCAGTTGGGGCAGATGACCTTCCAGGGTCTCTCCAGCGGCGTCTCGAAGCCGTAGTTGCCGTACTTGAAGGTCTCCCTGCCACACACGGGGCATCCCGAGAAGCTGATGTTGAACGCGCGAGGAACCTGCGGTGGGGGGATGGTCTCACGCAGATAGTCATCGCTGAACTGCGCCCATTGCTGTGCCATCTGCAGGATGTCCTGCACCGCCTGACGCGCCGGCTCCTCGTGCGCCAGACGATGACGCGCACGCAGTATCTGTTCGGGTGTGAACAGGGCAACGCTCTTTTTGGGCACGCTATCCGCCTTTCCCACCGTGATGCCGACACACAGCACGGTGAATAGAATGAGTACACGCATGGTGACGCTCCTCCTGAGATATGGTTTGGCGGGAGGCGGGAAGGGTTCCTGTTTTGAGGGAAAGATTAAGGAGTTTCAGCTTGCCCCACGCACACTCTACCGAACACGTTGGGCACAACAAGGGTTTCATCACCGTGCGGGACACCGGGAGTAACCCCATTCAGCATCGGGAGGCCTTCCGCGAATAACTTCCATCCCTGTTGGGCAGGTTGCTCGCACCGCCACAGCAGGGCAGAAGCCTCGTGCGCCGCTTCGCTCATCCGCTCATAGAGCCACTGGTGCAGGGTTTCTTCGTTTCTGAAACGGAGACGCAGGTAATATGCAGGTTGCCGATGTTCTGGCGTCATCCAGTGGTCAAGCAGCTGACGACGCAGGTAGTTAGTAACATCATCTGTGCGCTCTTGCAGGTCGACCAGCGTGCTAATCCCCAGATCCTCTAATCCTTTACGAACCACCTTAGCAAGGTCGCGCCTACCCCATAGCTCTTCTACCATCGGCTGGATATGCTTCCAGTTGGAGACAATTGCCCGCAGGGGGAAAGGCAGTGTGATCCGCAGGGCTTGTGCCAGCTGCCTCCAGAAGGGAATACGAGTGCTGATGTCCTGCTGCAGCTGCTGAGCGCGCTGCAGCTCCTCGGTAATAACATCCTTCATTTCCTGTGCCGTGCTTTGCAGGACGTGCAACGCTCTCCACCGGAGTAACTCAGCATGTTGTGCATGGAGACGCTCCAAGTACTCGTCCCAGCATTCCTGCAAATACGCTCTACGTCGGCGGTAGAAGGTGTATGCTCCTACCCCAGCTGCAGCCGGAGGTAGTACTGCCGCCGTAGCTACTGCCCACCACAAATAGGCACCCAGATGAGGAGCCAGTAGCCACAAAACGCCCTGTAGCACCGCCCATGAAACGAGTGTAATTAAAGCAGCTATGGTTGCCAATCGTCCCTTTTCTGGCAGCCGC
>BEHS01000315.1 GCA_002898895.1 bacterium HR16
CGCACGCAAGGCGATAGAGATGGCGACAACGGGCGGGGCACATGCGCTGGGCATGGCGGAGCGCGTCGGCACGCTGGAGCCGGGCAAACAGGCAGACCTGTGCGTGCTCTCCCTGAACGGCGCACACTCTTCCCCCACCTGTGACCCGGTGACCGCGCTGGTCTTCTCCGCGCACGCTTCGGATGTGTTGATGACGATGGTGGCTGGCAAAATCGTCTACTGGCAGGGCGAATATCCCCTGCTTCGCGAACCGGTGCAGAATCTGCGCGAGCGGCTACGCCGCACCGTGCGCCGCATTCGGGAGACCCTGAGACACGATGGAACTGGATAGCCTCCGGCAACAACTGTGCGAACTGGGACACTACCTGGCAGGGCGGGAGCTGGCGTGGGGCACCTCCGGCAACATCAGCCTGCGCGTCAACGAGGAGTATTTCCTTATCTCCGCCTCAGGAGCATGGCTGGGCAAGCTCACGCCTGACCAGATCGCCCTCTGCTTTCTGTACACGGAAGGTTTTGCCGGAGCGAGACCGTCAATAGAGACGCCGATGCACCGCGCGATTTACTGCAACCGCCCCGATGCGCAGGTGGTAGTGCACGTCTCGCCCCTGTATACCACGCTGGTTGCCTGCTCCGACATGCAAGTGCCCACCGACCTGAACATCGAGAACATCTTCTATCTGGGGCGCATCGCCCGCGTGCCGTTCATTCAGCCGGGCACCGAGCAGCTCGCCGAGGCGGTGGGCGAGGCGGTGCGCGAACACGAAACGGTCATCCTCTCCAATCACGGCGTCATCACCTTTCACCGGTCGATTCCCGACGTGCTGATGCGCGTGGAGTCCTTCGAAATGACCTGCAGGCTGCTCGTGATGGCGCGTGCGGCAAATATACCGTTAAACCACCTGCCGCCCGACGTGGTGGAAGAGCTGCGCGGTGGGTATCGGTGATATGTTTTCCCGTCATGCTGAGCGTCAGCGAAGCATCTCGTCCGTTTTTGTCATGCTGAGCGTCAGCGAAGCATCTCGTCCGTTTTTGTCATGCTGAGCGTCAGCGAAGCATCTCAGCCCATTGCTACATCGAGATTCTTCGCTTCGCTCAGAATGACAGGCATCCTTTGCCATGCTGAGCGTCAGCGAAGCATCTCAGAGTAGCGATACAGCCAGATTCTTCGCTTGCGCTCTGTTCGTTGCACGCGCAGCTACCCGTCCACCTCTCTCACGGCCTCAGCCGGAAACACTCCTCACCCCGGCGGTGTCGGACTGGACGGAGCCTTGCTCTCCACACGAGGATAAGAGTATCTGCATGTAATCATCTTATAGTTCATGATGCGGTAGATGCCAAAATCCAGGTCGGCGCAGTCGAACTCGAAGAGCTCCCGCAACAGCGATTGAAATTTCTCCAGAGGTGTCATTTAAGCCAACCTTCCTCCCCGAAAAGACACCATGCCTGCAAGAGATGAACGACGCAGCACCCACCTTTCGGCTTTCTTAGCAGGGGCATGGTTTTCAGGCGTATGTATCTCTCATCTTCTCCCGCAGTAGAGGGATCTGCCTTCCTCTGTGGATTTATATACTTCGCACTCCCCGCATCAGTTTCCTGCCCGCACCACCCCCAACCGCCGGCACTCCTCTGCAAACCGTTTCAACGCCTGCTCGTGGGCAGGGGTTACCTCGTACTGCATGATGTCGCGCAGGTAGTGGCGTATCAGATCCTCTTCCGCGCCTAACCGTGAGACCTCGCTGCGCACTATCTGCTCGATATGCTCCAGCCCCCACCGACGCGCCGCGAGCAGGGTTTCTACCAGCGGCGGCGTGATGTTTCCCGCTTTGCCCAGCCACATCGCCCACACAAACGGCAGTCCCGTCCACCGATACCACTCCTCGCCCAGGTCGGCAACGTGCAGTCCCTCCGCCCGCGCCAGCATCCCCCGGTCGCCGATGAGCAGAGCCGAATCGGCACGTTGCAACATCGCATCCAGATCGGGGGGCGCAGGCAGGTACTTCGGCTTCGCCTGCCACCACCGCGCAAACAGCACCTGCACCAGCGCGGAAGAGGTGAGCGAGCTGGTATCCAGCGCAACGGAGCGCACCCTGTCCAGGGGAGTTCTGGAGAAGAGCCTGACGCTGAGCACCCTGCCCGTGCTGGCAATGGCGATACGCGGAACCGCTACCCAGTCGGAACGGCGAAAGAGCTCAATGGAGGAGACCAGTGCGCAAGCCACCTCGCCCGCCTCCACCATCTGCGCCAGGCGCGACGGCACATCATACACCACCTCCACCCCACTGCTCTTGCCCTCAGGCGTGTGGAACCACGCAATCAACGGCTTTGCGTTCAGATACGGCACGCACCCAATGAGCACCCATCACCTCCAGAACATCCACCAGTCCACTACCGTAAAAACGAAAAGCAGCACGCTCACCCACCCGTTCAGCGTGAAGAAGGCGAGGTTGACCCGGCTCAGGTCGTTCGGCTTCACCAGGCTCTGCTCGTAGGCGATGAGCAGGGCGGCTACTACAACACCGGCATAGTAGCCCCAGTGCAGGTTTGCCAGCTGTCCCACCGCCAGCAGTAAGCCCACCATGCCGACATGCATCAGGCGCGACAACCACAGAGCAGGAGCCTCGCCCACCGTCTGCGGGAGTGAGCGCAAGCCGACGCGGCGGTCAAACTCCACGTCTTGCAGACTGTAGATGATATCAAAGCCTGCCGTCCACAGCATCACCGCCAGCGACAGCAGGATGGGCACGAGGTCAAACTGACCGCGTACCGCCAGCCACGCCCCCACCGGCGCAATGCCCAGACTCAGCCCCAGCCACAGGTGACTGAATGCGGTAAACCGCTTGGTGTAAGAGTAGGTGAGAATCCACAACAACGCCACCGGAGACAGCGCAAAGCAGAGCGGGTTCAGCTGCCACGCT
>BEHS01000316.1 GCA_002898895.1 bacterium HR16
TGGAATGTACCAGTCGCTACGCATCTGCAGGTCGTCGTTCAGCGCTTTCATATCGTGATAGTTGAAAGTGTATTTCGCTCCTTTCACCTTCTGCGCCCAGATTAAGGTTTCGTGCGCGTTCGCAAAGCGCACTCCCCTGAACTGGGGCATCGGATTGGTCTTCACCCATACGATGTCGTTCAGTATCCAGAAGCCCAGGTCCATCAGAATCTTACCGATTCGGTAGATGTTGTGGTAGGTTCCGATGACCCAGAGTGTGCCCGTATCTTTCAACACACGACGCGCCGCGGATAACCACGCTTCGGTAAACCGGTCGTAGTCGGCAAGGCTGTGAAACCTGTCCCACTCGTCATCAACACCGTCCACCAGGGTCATGTTCGGGCGATAAAGCTCCTGGTGAATCTGCAAGTTGTAAGGCGGATCGGCGAAGACCATATCCACGCACTTCTCCGGCAGTTCGCTCATGACCCGCACGCAGTCACCCAGCAGTATCTGGTTCAGCGGCAGTTTCGTCATGTTACCTCTTACCGCCTCGCTTCTGTATTCATGATACCTCGAAAACTCACGGGCATTCAGGGTTCACGCCGAATCGGCTCCGGGCCAAACACCGGTACCGCCATATCCGCCTCATCCACCAGGTTGCAATACGGGTCAATGCCGAAGCCATACCACAGGAAGGCGTTTTGCGGACACGCTTCGGTGAGGTGCAACAGCACATCGGTTGGCGAGGCTTTGTCCACCTCCATTTTGTAGATGATGCGATAGGGGTGATGCTGTGCGGTGCGGATGGAGAAGCCGGAGATTCTGCCCGGCGCGGTGAGCCTGCCGTTCACATCCGCAAAACGCACGCGAACGCGAGTACCTTCCGGGTTATCCACGAACGCCCCTACCAGGCGAGGTCCCTTCTGGATGTCGCTCCGCCCGAACAGCTCTCTCAACGCGATATTTGCCAGACGCTTGCCCAATCGCTTTAGCCCCTGCGTGCCGATATGGATGAGGTCGTCCAGATCCAGGTCTACCGCCGCAACGACCGCCGTGTTCGGTATCTGCTCGGCGAGGCGACGCTGGGTGTCCTGTACCTGGTTCCACGCGATTTCGCCCTCCTGTGGCATTGCCACCACGAACCGCCCGATTTGCACCGTATAGAACGGCAGGTTCGGGTCGGCAAAATCCCTGCGAACGTCTTCCACCAGGCGGGTAAACCGCTCGGCAAACAGCGGGGCATCGTTCGGATTGGCGTCGCTTTCCCCCTGATACCAGAGCACGCCCTTCACCCGACCACCTACCGCCTTCACGCGCCTCAGCATGGAACCGTACAGCGAGCCGCCGCCGAGATGGGCTAAATCCGGGCTCCACTGCGACAACGACGTGCCTCCATGCGCACAGGGAACAAGCCCCACCGGCACACCGGTTGCCTCGACCATTGCCTTCGCAAACGTTAAGCCTAACCCTGCTCCCTTGTTGCGGGTGCGGTGCCATTCTGCGTGTTGTTCGTCGCCGGGAATGACGCCGTTCGGGTTATGCACCGGATCGATAGAGCAGCACAGCCAGTGCAACGGTTCCTGCGCTATCTCCCAGCTTTCCGCCATCGTGTAGCTGTGTACCAGAGGATGCGGGGTTTCCACATCCACCAGGTCACCTACGCCTTCCATGTTGGACTGCCCGGCAAGCACCCACAGGTCACCCACCAGCACCTCTTTGACTTCGCCAACTTCCTCCGGCTGGCGACGCAGGCGAAAGCGTAATGTATAGGGACCGCCGGTTTGCAGGTGGATAGAAGCCTGCCAGCGCCCTCCCCCAGCTTTGCCTGCCTCTGTCCAGCCCTGGACAGAGCCATCCGGTTTGACAATCTGCACTTCCACAACATCCGCTGTATCCGCATGACACTGCCCGCTAACAACCACAACTGATTCGCCCCGTTCATCACGCTGGAACACCTGATAGTCAACTGCTCCGTGCTCGATCCGCAACATCGGCTCCTCCTGGTGTAGAGTTACTATCTGTTTTCCGCAGGAGATGAGCGTATACCTGCAAACCGCTTGACATCAAGGCGCAGAGGGCGTATTGTACGAAAGGAGGTATTCTGGAGATGCCGGAGAGTACGCTGGAAAGGAAGCTGCAGGTTTTGGCGCAGATTACACAGCGACTGCAGGCGCACAATGTGCGCCCTGTGTTGGTCGGCGGTACTGCTCTGGAGTTGTACACCGCAGGAGCGTATGCGACCGCAGACATGGACCTCGTGGTAGCCGACCGCGCACGTGCAGCGCAGATATTGCAAGAGATGGGCTTTCAACCGCACGGTCGGCACTGGTTCCATCCCGACTGGGAGGTAGCGATAGAGATACCGGACACTGATTTGGCTGGCGACTACGCCAGGTTGCTGGAGCTGCAGCTGTCTGACGGTAGATCTGTTTTCTGTATCGGGGTGGAGGACCTGGTGGTGGACAGGTTGAACGCAGCGGTTCACTGGGGGTCTACTGAGGACAGGAGATGGGCTAAGGAGCTGCTACGTGAGCACGCTGTGCGGATGGACTGGAGCTACTTGCGCCAGCGGGCGGAGGCAGAGGGAACCTTGCAGATGCTGGAAACTCTCTGGCAGGAGGTACAGGACGAAGATGCCTCGGGTACGGTGGAGTGACCTGCAGGCGCGGAGGCGCGAGCAGTTTATCGCTATGATGGAGCGCGGCACGCTGAAGCGGTTGCCTCGAACCCGTCCGCGCGACCCCGAGGAGGAGCGTGTGCTCAGTCTGCTTGTGCGCCTGCGCTGGAAGCGCTGGATAGAAAGCGGTAAGCTGGTGATTCTCGGTCCGCGCCGCTGGCGATTGCAGCTGGGTGAAACGCCGCAGTCTCCCCAGAACGACGAACGTTAATCACCCACCCAGCGTTT
>BEHS01000317.1 GCA_002898895.1 bacterium HR16
TCACGGATGGGACGGATTGGCACAGATACTATCCGTGTGCATCCGTCGCATCTGTGTTCATCTGTGGGCTATAAACTGAGTTGATTGTAAACGACCCAAAAGGCTATAATATCGATACCCGTCCAACCATGAAGGCTCACGATTCGGCGAAAAGGTGGCGTGTTTTACAGGTGGTTTCCAGCTCGGCAACCTCCGGTGCCGAGAGACATCTTGTACTTCTCGCCAAGACGCTTCAACAGCAGGGGCATTATGTGATTACCGTCTGCCCGCCACATAACTGGCTCCCCGATGAGCTGCGACGTGCCGGCGTGCACACCCTGCCCTTGCCGATGCGTGGCGCCGGCTCGGTGATGACGTTGTTACACCTCGTGCGTGTGGTGCGTGAACAACGGATAGACATCATTCACACCCACCTCACCCGCGCTACCTACTACGGTTTACTGCTGGGATTGCTGACGCGCAAACCGGTGGTTTCTACAGTACATGTCTTCACCTCCGACCCCGCCTACCGCTGGCTGTCACGTCTGGGCAACCCGCTTATCGCCGTTTCGGAGGCGGTCAGACGCTGGCTCATCGAACATGGCGTGCCCGCCAGCGAGGTGCAGACCATTTACAACGCCACCGACTTCGTGTCGCTAAACGGCGCGCACGCGAACGCACCGCAGGAGGTGCGCAAAGAGTTCGGACTGCCAGAGAGCAGTAAGCTGATCGGGCTCTTCGCCAAGGTAACCCCTATCAAAGGACAGGACCTGTTGCTGGAGGCACTGCCCCAGGTGTTGCGCTCGCATCCTGACACGCACGTGCTATTTGTAGGCAGTACCAACGGTGAGTTTGCCCGACGTATTCAACAGCGCGCGAAGGAACTGAGTGTATCTCGTCATGTGGTCTTCACCGGGTTGCGCGCCGATGTTGCCCGCTTGATGCAGGCGGTGGATGTGGTCACATTGCCCTCGCGCACGGAGACGTTCGGCCTGGCGGTACTGGAGGCGATGGCACTGGGCAAGCCTGTCGTAGCGACACGGGTAGGCGGACTGCCTGAGCTGGTGCGCGACGGGGAGACAGGCATACTGGTGGACTACACAACCGCCTCGCTGGCGCACGCACTGAACGAATTGCTGAGCAGCGCTGACCTGCGCCACCGGCTGGGGCAGACCGCTCGCACATTTGCCTGCCAGTACTACACGCCGGAGCACATGGTGCAAAGAGTCGAGGCAGTGTACGCACGGGCGCTGACCGCCTGAAGATGGTACCCATCCTGATGTATCATAATGTGGGCGAGAGGGAACGTCACCTCAACGTTTCCCCGCAGGCTCTGGCAAGGCAATGCCGTCTGCTGAGCGCAATGGGTTTTCATGCTATCACACTTCGTGAACTTGCGGAGTACCTGCAAGCTCACCATCTTCCCCAACGCGCAGCGGTGTTTACCTTCGACGACGCTCTACTCGGCGTATACGAACACGCACTGCCCATCCTGCGCAACTGCGGATGGTCTGCCACCGTGTTTGCGGTCAGCGGTCGGCTGGGACAGGAGGCGGACTGGGCGCCGCGCCACCGCCACCGCGTGATGAGCAGGGAACAGATTGCCGAACTGCACGCACAGGGGTGGGAGGTCGGAGCGCATACTCTCACCCACCCTTATCTCACTCGCCTGTCTCCAGAGGACGCTCGCAGGGAGATCACGCAATGCAGAGAAGACCTTCAGCAACTCATCGGCGCAGAGGTGCTCAGCTTCTGTTACCCTTACGGCGATTTGGACGAGCAGGTGGTACAGATGGTTCAGCAGGCTGGCTACCGGGTTGCCTGCACGGTGCGCAAGGGGTTGGTGCGTCCGCATGATAATCCCCTTGCCCTCCCCCGTGTGCCGATTGCCTACAGCGACGGCGCAACAGGGTTGCTGTACCGACTGTGGCGGGCGTGGAAGCGTACCCCGCGCTGACAGAAAATCTCCACACCCTGTTGACTTTTTTCGCTGGCGTGCTAAAATGTATGCAGGTAAGCATGGAGTAAATACTGCTGTCGTCTCTTCAGTGTAGAGCTGTTGTTTCTATCAGCGAAGGGCGGTAGTTGTCGCTGCTCCCTTGTCCTGTAGAATGCCCGAAGCTATTTCGCATTTCGGCGATCAGGAGGGCGCATTCGCCACTCTTGATAAAGCGCATAACAATCTACAGGGAGGGCTGAAGATGAAACAACGTGGTTTCACACTCATCGAGCTGCTTGTGGTTATCGCGATTATCGCGATACTGGCAGCGATTCTGTTCCCCGTGTTCTCGCAGGCGCGGGAAAAGGCGCGCCAAACCTCATGCTTGAGCAACACCAAACAGATGGGCGTTGCCTGGGCGATGTACACCCAGGACTACGATGAGCGCACCACCCCGGCGAAGGTCTGCAACCACAACTACAGCGGTCCCAATCCGTCTCCCGGACGCTACTTCTGCTGGGGAAGCAGGACGGACTATGCCAACAACTGGGACTGTGGCGCGCCTTACGCCGGGTGGTATGACCTGCTTGCGCCCTACATGAAGAACTACGGCATCCTGCGGTGTCCTTCTCGCCCGGACAGAGGGTACTATCCCTTTGACGCTAACGGTAACCCGACAGCGGAGACCGCTCCGGGCGGCAGCTGGGAGAACCTGCGCAATACCTACGCGGTGAACTTCTATGCGGTGGCTACCAACGTAATATGGAACCTCGCTTCCGCCACGAGCTGCTATGCAAACTGGGACGGACGCGGTAGACCGCTCGCCAGGTTCTCTGCCCCTGCCAACGTGGTAGCCATCGTGGAGGCGTTCGGTACGTGTCCCGACATCCGCAACGTGGTCACGAATATGGATTGCAGTGTACACAACCGAGGCTCCAACTACGTCTTCGTGGACGGACACGCGAA
>BEHS01000318.1 GCA_002898895.1 bacterium HR16
GCAGGTTGTTGGGCGTGCAGTTGTGAACGACCTCAATCTCCTTATCGTTCAGCAGGTCGTCCACGTTCCAGTACACGCGGTCAATATTCAGTTGCGCCGCTTTGGCTTTAGCGGTTTCTTCATCCTTCTCGCACAGCGCCACCACATCCACAAAGCCCAATCGGCGCGCGGCTTCCACATGCGCCGGTCCAATGAAGCCCGTGCCGATAATCGCAGCTTTGACCTTTCGCATCTTGGTTCACCTCCTTGTTGCTCTAATAGATGTATTCCGTTCATCGTCTCACTCTTCCTGCTGCAGGAAAGTTTGTCCGGGAGGTTGAAACCTGAATGCACTATGCGTGTGTGGTATGAAACCTTCACGGTTAACAAGCGATTTCCGCTTACTATCAGTCGAGGTACCACTGCCCAGACCACCAACCTGTGGCTGCGCGTGGAGGCGGACGGCATTGAGGGCTGGGGAGAAGCCTCGCCCTTCTCCATCGGCACGTACCGTGAGAGCACTGAGGCTTTGCTGGAGGCGGCAGGACGCGCCACCGCACTGTTAGAGCCACTACACCCTTTGCAACGTCACCGCATAGAACAGCTGCTGAAGGAACACGGTGTGCCGCGCGCCCTCCTCGCAGCGGTAGACATCGCCCTGCACGATTGGCTGGGCAAAGCGGTGGGTCTGCCACTGTGGAAGCTGTGGGGGCTGGAGCGAGAGCAGATTGTGCCAACGACCGTCACCATCGGCATCAACCCGCCAGAAGTCGCTCGGCAGCGTGTGCGTGACTGGCTGGCTCTCACCAGCGCGAAGGCTCTCAAGGTGAAGCTGGGTAGCCCCGAGGGCATCGAGGCGGATAAAGCCATGTTTGAAGCGGTGCGCGAGGAATCACCGGAAAGTGTCATTCTGCGCGTGGACGCGAACGGCGGCTGGAACCTGCAGGATGCGGTCGCCATGTGCCGCTGGTTGGCAGAGCGTGGCGTAGAGTATGTGGAACAACCCCTGCCCAAAGGCATGGAAGAGGCTCTACCGGAGTTATACCGCCTGTCTCCCCTGCCGATTTTCGTCGACGAGAGCTGCTTCACCAGCTCAGATGTGGCGAATCTTGCCGACCGCGTGCACGGAGTGAACCTGAAGATGATGAAATGCGGTGGACTCAGCGAAGCGATGCGCATCGTGCACACCGCCCGCGCGTGCGGACTGCAGGTGATGTTCGGTTGCTACTCCGATAGCAGTCTCGCCATCACCGCTGCAACGCATCTCTCCCCTCTCGCCGACCATCTGGACCTGGACAGCCACCTGAACCTGCTGGACGACCCCTTCGTGGGCGCAACCCTGCAGGACGGACGGATTGTCCCGAACGACTTGCCCGGACTGGGGGTACGACGCCGTGAGGATACTGCCTGAGCACCGCGTGGCGATACTGCAACATGGAGGTATCCGAGGGCAGTTCGGCAAGACAGGGCTTGCCATGTTGCGTTACAGCGAGGCGCAGATTGTGGCGGTGATAGACGCCGACTGCGCCGGCGGTTCCATCCCTCAGCTCACCGGCATACCGCGCGAAGTGCCTATCGTGGCTTCCCTGCGTGAGGCGTTGCGTTATCAGCCGCAGGTGCTGGTCACAGGCATCGCGCCACCCGGAGGCGCGCTCCCCGAAGCATGGTGGCAGGAAGTGAAAGAGGCTGTGGCGGCGGGGCTGTGCGTGGTGAACGGTCTGCACACCCCGATGGCAGAACACCCCGACCTGAAGCCCCTTCTGCGGGAAGGACAATGGATTTGGGATGTGCGCCGTGAACCGCCCGGCTTGAAGCTGGGTAGCGGTGCTGCAAGGGAGCTGCCCTGCCTGCGCGTGCTCACCGTCGGCACGGATATGGCTATCGGCAAGATGTCTACCAGCATCGAGCTACACCGCGCCTCGCTGAAGCGGGGATTGCGTTCGGCGTTCATCGCATCCGGGCAGACGGGAATCATGATTGCAGGCGATGGCGTGCCGCTGGACGCGGTGCGTGTGGACTTCGCGGCAGGTGCGGTAGAGCAAGTGGTGCTGCGCTATGGACGTGACCACGATATTCTGCATATCGAGGGACAGGGTTCCCTGCTCAACCCTGCCTCCACCGCCACACTACCGCTTATACGCGGTTCGCAACCCACACACCTGATTCTGGTGCACCGCGCCGGACAGACGCACATCCGCAGCTACCCGCACGTGCCCATTCCCCCACTCCCTGAAGTGATTCGGCTGTATGAGATGGTAGCATCGGCGGCAGGGGCGTTTGCGCCCGCACCGGTAGCAGGGGTAGCACTCAACACCGCACATCTTTCCGAAGAGGAAGCGCAGTCCGCCATTGCGCAGGTGGAAGCCGAGACCGGCTTACCCTGTACCGACGCGGTGCGCTACGGCGCGGAGAAACTGCTGGAAGCGGTGTTGAAACGTTAACCTCCGTTTTGAAGGAGATGCTCCACGCCCTGAGGAGACCATGCCCGAATCAAGCTGCACCCCACGATTGATGAACTTTGAAAAGTAAACAAGATTATGCTGTGCTACCGGCTTGGCAAGCTTCCTTCTTGGGGAGGGCGAGGCTCCTGCCGAGCCGACTTCGCCAGATTGAGGAGTCTTTACGGCTGAAGCCGTTCCTTTTCAGACGAAGCTAGCCTGCGCTGGCTGTGTAACCCTGCGAAGGCAGGGTTTGTTTGAAGGGGGTGCGGCTTTAGTCGCAAACCCGTGCCCAGCATCTTCTTTCCCGCACTGGGGGAGGGGCAGGCGGCGCTCATCGGATAGGTGCAACTATTTTTCAAAAAT
>BEHS01000319.1 GCA_002898895.1 bacterium HR16
ACCGCATCATCGGCAGCGCCGGCATTATCGAGCTGGGCAGTATGGAGCCGGGCGCACCCGCGCTGCGATACCGCCGATTCGGCAAAGGCGAATGGGAAGTGGTGGACTGCGGTAACGAGGGGATGCACGGTCCGGGCTACATCGAGCGAGCCATCGCCGACATCGTTGCCGCACTGCGCGAGGGACGCGAATCCGAACTGTGCGCCCGCAACGCGCTCAACGCCACCGAGATTATCTTCGCCTGTTACGAGTCGGTGCGGCGACGTGGGCGAGTAGACCTGCCGCTCACCATCACCGACAACCCGCTGGTAGACCTGGTGGAGCGAGGGGAGATAAAGCCCAGGCCTAAGGGTTGATGGCGCCCCCAATCAAGAAGGAGATCGAACACTCTATGATGTGTTTGGTAGCCGTTCTGATTGCTATCAGCGTGTTCGTTGCACCAGGTCGGACGCAGACCGCATGGCACACCGGCCTCTGGGGCGCCAACGGAGGCATCTGGAGCATGCGCGTGCCGATTGTCCTCTCCAGCGCTACCGGCACGGACATCCCGGGCTATGCGTTAAGATTCCGCGTTGGCGACGGGGCGGGAGAGTTGCCATTAGCAGGACAGGCACGCGACCGGTTGCGCGTCTGCAATCAGGGCGGCACCGAGTATCTTTACCACCTCTCCGGGCGAACCTGTGGGCAGCAAGGAGCCACTTCCCAGCATCCGCCTGAAGGCAGTGCGCGAAGGGGCAGAGGACTACGAGTACTACCTGTTGAGAAAAGAGATTGCCCGTCAGATTCTACAATGGAGGCGTTGAGATGCCACCGCTGCAGGCGCATATCACGCTCTTTGCGGACAAACCTATCGGTAAGGTGAACCGCTGGGTATTTGGCAACAACATGCTGGGCTACCAGAAGGGTGGGTGGCCCCATGCCGAACCCGTCTACCACGACAGGGGCGCAGGTATCTGGGACCCAGAGCGCAGGCGCCCCGTACCGGAGATGATGGCGATAGCGAAAAACACTGGGCTGAGCGTGGCACGTTATCCGGGCGGATGTGGGGTGCACCTGTTCGACTGGAAAAAGACGGTAGGACCTCTGGAGAGCCGCCCGGAGCAGCTGTTTGGCTTACCAGAGTTCCTGCGGTGCTGTGAGGCGATGGGCGCGGTGCCCCTTATCACCCTTGCCGATTATCACGGCACAGCGCAGGATGCTGCCGACCTGGTGGAATACCTGAACGCATCCAGCGATGTACGGCACCCGTGGGCGCAGCTGCGGGCAAGGGATGGAAGGCGCCGACCGTGGAACGTGCTGTGGTTCGAATACGGCAACGAGACGGAACACGGCGACCACGTGTCGCGGCGTATGTCACCCCGCGAGTACGCCGAGAACTACCTGCGTTATCGGCGTGCGATGAAGGCGGTGGATAATCGCATCAAACTGGGTGCAGTGGTGGCAACGGGCTTCCCAAACCTGAACGAATGGGCACTTCCCGTGCTGCAGCGGACAGGTAAGGAGGTGGACTTCGTTATCCACCATAGCTACATACCTCACTATTCTCGTGAGGACGGCATTCCCCCCGCGGAGGAACTGTTCGCGCTGGCACTCGCCTGCCTCGACCAGATTCAAGCCTACTACGATGAGCTGCGTCGTCTTCTACGGGAAACAACCGGCAGGGATAACGTGCCCATCGCCGTTACAGAGTTTAACGGGCACTTCGTGCAGGAGAAGCCCGTGCCGTACCGGCATACACTTGGCAACGCCCTGCTCAACGCCGAGATGCTGCGGGTGTTTTTGAACCCGAGGAACCGCATCTTGATGGCGAACTTCTGGCAGTTCTGCAACGAGTACTGGGGCATGGTGAAAGGGTATGTGCATCTGGGTGAGCGTCTGGTGAAACGCCCGCAATACTATCCCTTTGAGTTCTACCATCACCACTTTGGCGAGGAGCTGGTAGACGTGCAGGTGGATTCTCCGCGCTTTGAAGTCGAGGGCGGTTATGGGGTGGCTCCTGCGAAAGGAAAAGGACAACGCGGCGGTGCTGCTGGCGCGCCGATAAAGCCGGCAGAGGTATGGAGGATACAACCCGTTGCAGGAGTGAAACAGCGGACGGAGAACGGTGTGCTGGCGGTAGAGTTCGGTGGCGGAGAGGATGTCAATTACTATCACGCGCGGGTAGTGCTTCCCGTCAAGCCGAACACGCTGTACCGCCTGATCGGCTGGGTGAAGACGGAAAACCTCACGTCAAGCAGGGGAGCTTGCTTCCAGATTGGCGACGCGCGCGGCTGGCTAGCGACACGCTCCGCCGCAATCACTCCCGAAGTCATCGGCACATCCGATTGGACGCGGGTGGAGGTAGAATACCGCACCCTGCCCGACACGCGCGAAGTAGAGGTGCTGGCACGCCGGCTGGAAGGAGGAGGTGCCGTTTCGGGCAAGGCGTGGTATCGTGATGTACAGATTCAGGAAATGGTTCCACACACTTTTCCTGCAGTGCCCTATCTCTCTGCCATAGCCAGCCGCAGGGGACGGCGAGAGGTCTACGCTATGCTGGTCAACAAGCATCTCAGCCTGCCTGTACAGGTGGAGGTAGAAGTGCGAGGTTTCTCCCCCCGTGGCGCTAATTTATGGGTGCTTACCGGTGAAAGAGTGGATTCTACAAACGAGCAAAACCCGAACGCGGTTTCCGTCACACACCGCGCTCTGGGGAGCGTGGGACGCAATTTCACCTTTGAGCTACCCCCGCACTCTCTGGCAGCCTTGCAGATCGAATGAGAAAAAGCCCTGCTGGGG
>BEHS01000320.1 GCA_002898895.1 bacterium HR16
AATCTGCAGTACGGCGCGAACGTAGCGCGAGAGAGCCAGCCGACCAACCGGCCTCTCGGCAAGTGCTGGCAGTTGCCTTTTTGCCGTCCAAGCATCCGCAAGAGCTGCCCTATCTACCACGCCCGACGTGCCTGCTGGCGGGAGGGGGTGGGTTGCATGTGTGAAGAGCGTGTCATCCTGCAGGCGCTGGAGGGCAAAGGCGCGCCAAGCAGTGACCCTCGTCAGAACGTGCGCTTCATTCCGTGCAACAGGCATCTCTCGGAAGAAGAGAAGCGTGAACGGTGCCGCAACTGCATCATCTACAACTACCGACAACAGCAGAAGTATCAGGTTATCGCCCCTGTCGTGATAGTGGCTGCGGTCACCATCGTGGTGAACTACGCACAGCAAGCTCAACAACTGCTATTTCAGGTGCTTCGTACGGTGGATAATTTCGTCGCCCGTTTCGCCTTTCTGCCTTCATCTGGCGAGGTGCAGTATATGAAGATCGAGTCGCTGGCGCGCTCCTCTGAATTCGTTGCGTGGATGATGATAGGCATCATCGCGGTGATATTTGTCAGTTACATCCTGCGTATTGTGGAATACTTTATCTTTCAGCTGAAGGTGTAGCCGATGGCACAGGCAGAAATGGAACGGATTGAGCGTCTGCTGAACCTGCTCTACCATAGCGACGCGAGCGAGCTGGAGGTGGAGACCAGTACATGGCGATTGCGGGTGCGCCGGCAAGTAACTGCCACGACGCCGGCAGTTCGCGAACCGATAGCGGAGCAGGCTCCGTCGCCACCCGAGCCCGCTTCGGTATGGGTACGCTCGCCGCTGGTGGGCTTCTTCCAGCCGCGCCCCAGGCCGCTGCAAGTGGGCGATGTGGTCAAGCAGGGTGAGGTCATGTGTTTGATTCGGGCGATGGGACTGATGAATGAAGTGCAAAGCCCTGTCAACGGGCGTGTTGCCGAGGTGCTGGTCGAAGAAGGCATCGCGGTGGAGTATGGTCAGCCTCTATATCGCCTGGTGGAGGAGGAAGGCGATGAAACACGCTCGTAACGCATGGAGCTTGATAGAGATACTGGTGGTGCTTGCCCTGCTGCTGATTCTGGCAATCTGGCTGCTACCAAAGTATACTGGCAGAGGTACCGAGCCATCCGGTCAACCTCGTAAGACGCCTGAAAACGCGGCGTTAGCGGTACAGTGCCGGAATAACCTGCAGCAGATTCGCCTCTCCATCCGTATGTCTCGTCCGACGGGCGAGGAGCCTTTACCTGCCTCTTTACAAGACCTGCGATTACCGGTGGAGATGCTGTACTGCCCGGTTAGCAAACAACCCTACTGGTACGACCCCCAAACCGGGCGGGTACAGTGCCCTACTCCGTCGCACGAGGGATTTTGAGCATGTTTCAGAAGATACTGATTGCTAACCGAGGTGAGATCGCTCTGCGCATCATTCGCGCGTGCAAAGAGCTGGGTATAGCCACCGTTGCTGTCTACTCGGAAGCCGACGCCAATAGCCTGCACGTGCAGGCGGCGGACGAAGCGGTGTGCATCGGTCCCGGTCCGAGTAAGGACAGCTACCTGAACATTCCCAACGTCATCATGGCAGCCATCATCACCGGCGCGGAAGCCATCCACCCGGGCTACGGCTACCTTTCAGAACGTGCCAGCTTCGCCGAAGCGTGTGAAGCCAGCGGGCTGGTGTTCATCGGTCCGCCGCCCTCTGCTATCGAGAAGATGGGCGACAAGGCGGTGGCACGCGAGATCGTGCGTCAGGCGAAGGTACCCGTCGTTCCCGGCACACACGGCGCGATACGCAACGAGCAGGAAGCGCTAAAACAGGCACAGCGTATTGGCTATCCGGTGCTGGTGAAAGCAGTGGCCGGCGGCGGAGGCAAGGGCATCCGCCTTGCCGAAAACGCAGAGGACCTCTCGCGCGTGCTGCAGCTGGCGCAAAGTGAGGCGATGGCTGCGTTTGGCTCGCCGGATGTCTATGTGGAAAAGTTCATCCCCGACCCGCGCCACGTGGAGGTGCAGGTGCTTGCCGACTCCCATGGCAACGTCATCCACCTGGGCGAGCGCGAATGCTCTATCCAGACCGCCAGACGCCAGAAGATGGTGGAAGAAGCACCGGCATCGGTAGTCGCTCCATCCCTGCGCCAGAAGCTGGGCGAGGCAGCGGTGCGCGCAGCAAAAGCGGTTGGCTACGTGAACGCAGGTACGGTAGAATTTTTACTGGACGGCAAGGGTAACTTCTACTTCATCGAAATGAACACGCGCATTCAGGTAGAGCATCCCGTTACCGAGCAGGTAACCGGGGTGGACATTGTGCGTGAGCAGATACGAATCGCGGCAAAGGAATGGCTACACCTCTCTCAGCGCGATGTGCAGTGGCGGGGGCACTCCATTGAGTGCCGCGTTACCGCCGAGGACCCGGACAACGATTTTGCCCCCTGCGTGGGCAAAATCAAGCACCTGGTGCTACCTGGAGGACCGGGGGTGCGGGTGGATACTCACCTGTACCCGGGCTATGAGATACCACCCTACTACGACTCACTGCTTGCAAAGATTATCGTATGGGCAGAGGACAGGCCGGCCGCCATCGCGCGGATGAGACGTGCGCTGGATGAGATGCAGATCGAGGGGGTGAAGACCAACCTGCCCTTCCTGAAGCGCATCATGGAACATCCGGAGTACCAAAAGGGCAATGTATCCACACAATTCCTGCGTCGCTACCTGCGAA
>BEHS01000321.1 GCA_002898895.1 bacterium HR16
GTAGTGGGATTCGCAGTCACGAGCGAAGCTTTGTATACCGACCTGCGGCTGCAGCCTCTGTCGTGCGATTCACGAATGCCTCAGAACTTGCTTCTTACACTCTGCGATCGCTTTCATCATATGTCGAAGGACTTGGAGCATTCTCACAACGGCGTTCCAAGCGAGCCATCAAGCTAGAACGATCTTCCAATACTTTCGTTTCACCCACCGCAAGTCGCATCTCGAGAGTCTTCGGATTGTGCCGGCAGATTCGTGACAGCCATCCGCAATCCGTCAACGAACTGCTTCCAGCTTCATGACTTGCTCATCACTGGTATACACGGTTCGTTCGGTCTCGCTTCGAGGGAACTCTCGACGCTCCACGCACCGCCAAGTGCCGTGCCATCACAACTTCACCGATATTTTCTCACCCCCGTCGCTCCATCGAACGACCCTCGGGCGACCCTCGGGCCTGCCGACACCCGGACACTCCCGCGCGTTCCAACCCTTCGACCCGGCTGTGTTCCGGGTCCGTTCTTCCAAGTCTCACGAGCCCCCGCGTTCTGTCCCAACGTTCACGTGCGCGTCTCGCACTTAGAGCGTGCACACAACGCCCCCACCCAACGCAGCGAACCTTCGTCCGAACACGACCCGACGACCAGGCCATTCCAAGCTAACCAGCTTACGGTTCGCTACCTGTCGATCGGACTCGAACCGCCGACACAAAGACTTTCAGTACAACCCCCGCCACTACGCCGCCCGCAGGTAACCAACAAACTGCTTTGCTACCCTGTCCATCAAAACAGCCCCACCACTACGCTGCCTGCAGGCAACCAGCCAACGGTTCGCTACCTGTCGATCGAACTCGAACCGCCGACACAAAGACTTTCAGTACAGCCCCCACCGCCACGCGGCCCCAAGCCGACCTGGGCCCCCTTGGACCGTTCGGACGGGTTGCAAAACAACGTCGTGCGTCTGCAACCCATAGTGCCCAGGGACGGAATCGAACCGCCGACACGAGGATTTTCAGTCCTCTGCTCTACCAACTGAGCTACCTGGGCTCTTCGGAGGGCTGTTGTGTAGCCTTTACGCTTCTTGCTGTCAATCAATCCTTTGTTCGCTCCCCACCGTCGGGGCCAGCACAGCAAGTACGGCACGACCACTTAACGTCGCACCGCTGCACTCAAAGCAACCCTCGCCCACCAGCCCATCGTGAACGCATCCATGGCCCAGCCACCCAATGTCCGCCCCCACGGCCTCGCGCTTCCGGCCCCACCGCCCCTCCGTTCCCTCGCGCTCCAACGGCACGACGACGCAACCAAGAAACGGGAAGACTTCACCCGCAACCACGACGCTCGCGGACACTCATACCACTATCACCATGATAGTTCCGACAACTCAACCAACACTACATACCATCAGACAAGTCCTTCGAACCCCGCCCACCACCCCCTTCGATGCACTTCCGACTCCGAACGAACCATCACAGACTCACAGTTCCAACATCAACCGATCGGGGTCTTCGAGATAACCAATGACATCGTACGCAAACGCAGCCCCCACGTGACCGTCGATCACACGATGATCGAACGACAGACTCAGTAACATCACATCGCCGATCACGATCTGTTCGCCCCGTACCACTGGCTTCCTCTTCATTTGATGCACACCCAAAATCGCCACCTCGGGGAAATTGATGATCGGCGTAGCGAACAACCCTCCCTGCGCTCCGAGCGAGGTGATCGTGAACGTACTTCCTTGCAAGTCTTCCAACACAAGCTTGCCAGACCGCGCAGCGGTGCTCAGCCGTTCGATCTCCCGCGCAATGTCCAACAACGAACGCCGATCGACATGCTTGACCACAGGAACCACCAGTCCCTGCTCCGTCGCGGTGGCAATTCCGAGGTTGTAATACTTCCGAATCACAATTTCGCCCGACGCTTCGTCAAGCGCACTGTTCAACAGGGGGTGCTTCTTCAGTGCAGCCACCACCGCCTTGGCGATGAACGGTAGATACGTAAGCTTCACTCCCTCCGCAGCAGCTTTGTCTTTCAACCGCTCCCGCAGTGCCTTCAACGCAGTGCAATCGCACTCTTCTACGAACGTGAAGTGCGCCGCAGTGTTCTTCGACTGCTGCATTTTCTCGGCGATCTTCCGCCGCAGCCCACGGAACGGCACTCGCTCTTCCAACACTTCTCCACCCACCGCAGGTGCCGGCGGAATGGACACCGGAGCACGAGCCGCCGGCACCACCGTGGCCGACGACACCGCGGCCGTCGCCTCCGCACCGCCCTGCTGCAACCGAGCAGCGTATTGCCGCACGTCCTCTTTGGTCACCCGACCGCCAGGCCCGGACGGACGCACCCGAGTCAAATCCACACCCAAGTCCCGCGCGAGCTTGCGCGTCGCCGGCGTCGCCAAGACCTTGCCCCCGGGCGCACTGTACTCCCCCACCGCAGCGACCGGCGAAACAGTTTGCTGCCGAAAAGCTTCCATGGACACCACGTTCGCTACGCCCTGCGATGTCGCCTTCGCCGCCGGCGCCGTGGTCACCATCGGCCCCATTCCCGGTAACACTTCCTTGATGTCACCCACCGCAGTCGCTGCAGGCCCCTCGCTACCCTTCCCCGCCGAAGCACTCACCGAAATGTCCCCATCCGCCAGTTCGTCCACCACCTGTGTAGAGTGAACCTTCACAACGTCGACCTTCGCACCG
>BEHS01000322.1 GCA_002898895.1 bacterium HR16
GAGGCATACATGCGCTCCCTGCCCCTCTGTGAGCGAGGCAACAACCTCCTCAGGGGTGTGATGGGCGGCGTGATAGGCGTGCACAAAGCCCAGCCCCTTCGCCATCGCCAGCTTCTCCTCCACGATGTCAAACAGCACCACCGGCGACGCGCCCATCGCCCGCGCCCATTGAGCCGCGATCAGCCCAATCGGTCCTGCACCGAATATCGCCACTGTTTCGCCCGGCTGGCATCCTCCAGCACGGCGCAAAGCATGTAACGCCACCGCGGCGGGTTCGGTCATGGCCGCTTCCTGCAGGCTCACGCCGTCGGGCACGCGCAGCAGGTTGCGCACAGGAGCCACCACGTACTCTGCAAACGCCCCGTCTCGCCTCGAGCCAAGGTAGTCGTACGACTCGCACTGCACATACTTGCCCTTCTCGCAGGCGGTGCACCGTCCACACCATATCAGGGGAAATACCGCTACCCTGTCGCCCGGCGCGAACCGCACAACGCCTTCGCCGCATCGCTCCACCACGCCCGCGAACTCGTGACCGCATATCAACGGAAAGCGATACGTGCCCTTCGAGAAGATACGGGGGATGTCGGAGCCGCATACGCCACAATGCGCTACGCGCACCAGCACCTCATCCGCTTTGGGTTCGGGAACGGGCACGTCCTCATACCGCACATCGGCTACCGCGTGGAGCACCAGTGCTTTCACCTAAACCTCACCTCCGACACGCTGCCGAATCCCGTCACGCACCGCCTGCACCACCCGCCGATAATTCTGCCAGAGCGTTCCCCCCGGATGATAGAGACTGCTGGAACCCAGCACCAGAATATCCGCTCCTGCCGCAACCATCTTCGGGATGTTCTCGAAGCTCACGTTGCCGTCCGCCTGAATGGGTATATGCTGATACCCCCTCTCATCCAGAAATCGCCGGCAGTCGGCGATTTTACGCAGAGTCTGGGGCACCGCCCTCTGACCGGCGAATCCCGGGTTGACGGTCATTATGAGCACGAAGTCCAGCTCCTCGAGGACGTAGTCCAGCACACTCAGAGGGGTTGCCGGATTGAGCGCAACACCTGCCTGTGCGCCTCCCTCGCGAATCAGGGTGAGCGTGCGGTGCAGGTGTCGGGAGGACTCCGCATGTACCGAGACCATCTGCACTCCCAGCGTCAGCAGCTTCTGCACAAAGAAGTCGTTCTCTTCCACCATCAGGTGTACATCGAAGGGCAGATTTGTGCGCTGGCGCAGCTGCTCCATCACCACCAAGCCCATCGGCATATTCGGCGTGAAGTGCGCGTCCATCAGGTCAAAATGCAGGTAATGCACGCCCATCGCCTCCAGCCGGCGCACGTGCGATTCCAGATTCAGCTGGTCCGCGCACATCAACGACGCCGAGAAGCGAACGGGATATACGGAGGGCAGGGCAGAGGAAGCGAAGGAAGCGGGAGTGTGTTCTGGTGGAGCGCACCATGTTTCACGCAGGTATCGCAGTGACTCGCGCAGTGACCTCTCCAGATGGATATCGCTGTAATCGCGCCCCAGCTTCGGTCCCGAGATTTCCAGATAGCCTGCCACCCTGTCTACGGGCAGAAGATGGGCGTTCGCGTGTAGCAGGTCGCGAAACCGTTCTACCTGCACAATGCCCTTTGCTCTTTCCTCTTCGCCGAAACCGAACGTGGAGTGAAAGAGGGAATCGGTGTTCTTCAGATGCACCTCGTACAGGTAGGGCAGAGCGGCGTGGAAGGTCTGCAGATTATCCCAGACGACGTTTCCCGCTTCGTCGGCGTAGCCGTGCGAAGTGTCGGCGCAGAAGCCCACGCGGGCAGTGGTATTCGGGTGCTGGCGATGATAGGCGGTGAGTTCCTCTCCCATCTGCCGAATCTCGTCTGGCAGGGTTGGGGGTTCCGCCAGGCAAGACATCGGCTCGATGGTCAGCCAGGGTATACCCTGCTCATGCGCGAAGTGCATCAGTTCCTTAAAGTGCTTCAGGTAGCGCGCGATGCCCTGTGGTTTGGTGTGCATCTCGTCGCGCAACACCGCGCCCGGGTTGTGCCCTACCGACTGCGCCCCCAGGATGCCGCCAATCTGGATGTAACGCTCGAACATGCGCCTTGCCACGCTTTCCCAGCCCGGCTCGTTGCGGAAAAAGCCTCCCAGTTCGCGGTGCGCGGTGAACAGGCTGTAGATACGCACTCCTGCCTTTTCCGCCTGCTCACGTAGCCAGTGGAAGAAGTCGTCAGGTAAGAGATAAAACTCGAAGGTACTGCCCAGCTGAATGTACTCCACGCCCTCTTCTGCTGCCAGCCGAAACAGCCAGGGGTAAGAGTAACGATACTCTATCGGGTCGGTTTTGACGCCCAGCAGAAGCTGCAGAGGAGTGCTCATACCGTGTGCCTCTTTCGCTCCACAGCGCGAGCGATTTTGTTCAAGATAGGCAGCGATTCGTGGCGTTTTAGTCGTGCCAGCGCAACGCACAGCGCGTCAAACAGAGCCAGCTGCACCAGGCGCGCGGTGATGGTTTCATCCAGCCATTGGGTACGCCCGGCGGAGGTAATCAGGCAGATGTCGCACAGCTTTGCCAGAGGGGAACGACGGAAGCTGGTCACGCAGATGGTGCGCGCGCCCGCTTCTTTCGCCAGCTCCACCGACTCTATCGTCTCGCGGCTT
>BEHS01000323.1 GCA_002898895.1 bacterium HR16
GAACAACCGGTTCGTTATCCGCACCAGTAAGCCTTTCGTAGAGGTTTCGTGGCGCGTAGAAGCCATCCGCAACGACCGCTGGGTGCAGGAATACGGCTATCAGACCGAACAGCCCAAGCCCGCCGAGCATCGGGGCAAGTATCTGCATCCCGAACTGTACGGACAGCCCAAGGAGCTGGGCATTCACTACCACCCCGAACCGGAGCGCGAGGTTGCGCCTGCCGAACCGGTGAGGCAGTGAGACCTGACCCCCCTTCCCTTCAAAGGAAGGGGGGCATCTGAATAAACGGCTCTCCTCTCCTTGCAGGAGAGGGGATGGGGGTGAGGTTGGTAACCGGATGCTCAGTACGCTCGCGCGAAGATGACCTGCTGGGTGGTCTCCTTGCCCGTAAGGATGCACCTGCCCGCCTTTTCAGGCTGTTCGAAGGGGATAACGCGAATGGTCGCACGAGTTTCTGCCTGCACGCGGTCCTCATCCTCGCGACTGCCTGCCCAGTACGCGCGGGCGAAACCGGTTTCCACTGCCTCTTTCAACTCCTCGTAGGTGCTCACGTCGACAGTGTGCTCCTCGCGGAAACGCAACGCGCGGTCATACAGGCTTTGCTGAATAGCGTCCAGCAGACCGCTAATCTGCTCCGCCAGTCCTTCCTGCGGCACGAAACTCTTGCCCTCGCGTCCGGGTATGTCGCGCCTCGCCAGCGCAACGGTACCCTGCTGCACGTCGCGCGGGCCGACCTCCACGCGCACCGGCACACCGCGCACTTCCCACTCGTTGAACTTGAAGCCGGGCGTCACCTCATCGCGGTCGTCCAGCTTCACGCGGAACCGCTCCGCCAGCTGCTCTTTTAGCCGGTACGCGCACTCCAGCACAGCCGAACGTTCCGCATCGCTCTTGTAAATGGGCACAATGACCACCTGAATGGGTGCGAGTTTAGGAGGCAACACCAGCCCCTCGTCGTCGGAATGCGCCATGATGAGCGCGCCGATGAGCCGGGTGGATACGCCCCAGGAGGTCGTCCACACGTACTCCTGGCGGTTGTCAGGCGTCTGGTACATGATTCCAAACGCCCTTGCAAAGTTCTGTCCCAGATTGTGTGAGGTTCCCGCCTGCAGAGCGCGCCCGTCCTGCATCATCGCCTCTATCGCGTAGGTGCGCAGCGCGCCCGCAAACTTCTCCTTCTCCGTTTTGCGTCCGCGCAACACCGGTATCGCCATCACCTTCTCGGCGAAGTCCGCATACACTTCGTGCAGGATGCGCAGGGTCTCCTCTTCTGCCTCCTGTTCGGTCGCATGGGCGGTATGTCCCTCCTGCCACAGAAACTCCAGTGTGCGCAAGAAGGGGCGCGTGCGCATCTCCCAGCGTACCACGTTCGCCCACTGGTTAATCAGCAGCGGCAGGTCACGCCACGACTTAATCCATTTGGCGAAGCTATGCCCGATAATGGCTTCAGAGGTCGGGCGCACCACCAGCGGTTCGGCGAGCTGCTCACCACCACCGTGCGTGACCACCGCCACCTCGGGCGCAAAGCCTTCCACGTGCTCCGCCTCTTTTTGCAGGAAGCTCATGGGAATGAACAGCGGGAAGTAGGCGTTGACGTGCCCTGTCGCCTTGATGCGCGCGTCCAGCTCACGCTGAATCAGCTCCCATATCGCGTAGCCATGCGGGCGGATCACCATGCACCCGCGCACCGCAGAGTAGTCCGCCAGCTCCGCCTTCTCCACAATGTCCAGATACCACTGTGAGTAATCTTGCGAGCGGGGGGTAATGCCTTCTTTGGGCATAACGTTCCTCCTTCCGATAATCGCACGAGATTATTTTACACGCATGGAGGGCGTCTGGCAACGTTTGGCGCGGTAAGTTCAACGCAGGGTTCTGGGAGCGGTATAGGTGACCTTCAGCCAGTAGCTGGGCTTTGGGTTCTGTGGGGGCGTGTTGTAACTCCGAATGAAAAACTCATAGTATTCGTAATCGCGGGTGTTGAAAGGGGTAAACGACAGCTGGGCGCCCTGTCGGGTGGAGCGGGTAACAGTTAGCCTGCGCATCAGTCGTCCCCGGGCGGTGCGCAGTTCCACCACTATCGACGTGGCGTCCGTCCAGTTTCCGGCATCCCAGTACAGCTCCGCGACGATGGGCTTGCGGGCGGCAACGCAAATCCGTCCCACCCTCACGAAGCGGGCGTTGTCGGCGGGAGGAATGTCCAGGTCCACAGCTCCTGCGAACTCCTGCGTGAGCGGTTGCTCCTGTATCGGGAAGGTTCCGGTGATACCGCTCACCGAGTAGGCGACGTACCCGTTTGCTGGAATGGTAATGGTTACCCGCCCGGAGGCGTCGGTAATACGGTCGGGAGCGTTGCCGGTGTAATCGTGGATGCGGGTATACGGGGCGAAGCCAGTTTGCACGGTGACCGTTTTGCTGGCGATTTCGTTGTCGTTTAACCCGACCAGCAATCTGTGCCCGCCTGTGCGCTCATACACGAAAACATCCTCATCTTTCCACCGCTCTTGTGTGGTGCCGTAGGCGATGTGCTCGTGTATCCAGATGAGGTTGTCGATGATGGGCTTCATACCGTACTGGTAGTAGTCCTTCCAGAAGACGGTGGGATACCCTTCCGAGGTCAAAATATAGG
>BEHS01000324.1 GCA_002898895.1 bacterium HR16
CCACAGTATGATGAAAGCGTAGCGGTAGCGCGGTTAGAGCAGTTCTATCCCTTCCCCGCAGGCGAAGTGGAGGCAGTGGTGGCGCATTACCCCAACCTGCGGGAGGTCATCTGGTTGCAAGAGGAGCCGCGCAATATGGGAGCGTGGACGTTCGTCGCACCACGCCTGCGGGACATTCTGGGTAACCGGCTGCCCCTGCGTTACATTGGGCGTACACGCATGGCAAGCCCTTCAGAGGGCACGCAGGAGTGGCATCAGCAGGCGCAGGCGCAGATTGTCGCCGCCGCTTTTGAACCCGCAGGCGAAGCCGAACCGGCAGGAGCGGTGCAAAAATCGTAAGGAGGACAGACATGCCGATAGAGATTCGCGTTCCGATGCTGGCGGAGTCGGTCGTGGAGGCGACCGTAGGCAGGTGGCTCAAACAGGAAGGGGAGCGGGTGTCGGTCGGGGAACCGCTGGTGGAACTGGAGACCGACAAGGTGAACGCAGAGGTACCGGCGGATGAAGGGGGTGTGCTTCATAAAATCCTGCGTCGGGAAGGCGAGGTGGTACGCCCGGGCGACGTGCTGGGCGTGTTGCTGGAAGCGGAGGCAGTGGCGGAGGCAGGCGCGCCTGCTCCCACACCGGCAATAGAGGCAGAGGAAGAAGGACGCGCGACGCCCATCGCCCGCAAAATGGCGGAAGAGCTGGGTATCGACCTGCGCGAGATTCGCGGCACCGGACCGGGAGGCAAGGTAACCAAGGAGGACGTGCAAGCGGTCGCCCGCCTGAAGCAGCAGATAGAAGAGAGCATCCACGAACCGGTTGTGCAAGAACCACCCGTGTCACCTCCGCCCGTGGAGGAGCGCGTGTCGCCTCCTGCTGCACCTGCAGTTGCTCCTTCTGCACGTGCGGAGACGCGCCAGAGGCTGTCACGTCGCCGACTCACCATCGCCCGCCGTCTGGTGGAGGCGCAACATACCGCCGCCATGCTCACCACCTTTAACGAGATAGATATGAGCGCGGTGATGGCACTGCGGGCGAAGTGGAAGGAAAGATTCCAGCAGCAGTACGGCGTGAGTCTCGGATTCATGCCCTTCTTTGTGAAAGCGGTTATCGGGGCGTTACGTGAGTTCCCGCAACTGAACGCCGAGCTGCAAGGCGACGAGCTGGTGCTCAAGCATTATTACGACATCGGCATCGCTATCGGTGACCCCGAAGGGCTGGTAGTGCCCGTGTTGCGTGACGCCGACAAAATGAGCTTCGCGCAGATAGAGAAGGCTATCGCGCAGTTTGTGGAGAAAGCGCGCAACCGCACGCTCACCTTAGAGGAGCTGCAGGGCGGTACGTTCACCATCACCAATGGCGGGGTGTTCGGCTCGTTGTTGTCCACGCCCATCCTGAACCCACCGCAGGTGGGTATTCTGGGCATGCACCGCATTCAGGACCGACCGGTGGTGGTAGATGGGCAAATCGTTATCCGCCCGATGATGTACGTCGCGCTGAGCTATGACCACCGCGTAGTAGATGGGCGCGAGGCGGTGCTGTTCCTTGTGCGGGTGAAGCAGCTGGTGGAAGACCCTGAACGATTGTTGCTGGAGGGGTAGGGGAGCGAGGAGACACGCTCCCTCAGCATTCCAGCACCGCACTTACCGCGTTTAGAATGCGCCGGCGGTATGGCAACCACCTGTCGCCTTCGAACGCGCAGTACACACGGTTGCTCAACAGCACGATGAAAAACTCCGGCTGGCGATTGAGCAGCAGCGCAGTGCCCGTAAAACCTGAATGCCCAATACAGCTTTCGGGAAGCAGGTTGGCGCGGGGTAGCATGTCGTTGGGATGGGTGAACCAGCCGAAGCTTTGCCCACCGATGCCCGCAATCTGATTGCGAAACATCTGTTCGACGGTCATCCTGCCCAGTATATCGTCCCCTCCGCGCAACAGAGTCTGGCAAAAGCGGGCGAGGTCGTCGGCGGTGGAGAACAGCCCCGCGTGCCCGCTTACGCCACCCATTGCCCAGGCGTTGGCGTCGTGTACCTGCCCGCGCAGGATTTGCCCCTTTCGCCAGGGGCAGTTGGCGGTAACCGCCACACGGTGCAGCAGCTCTTCGCCCGGCTTGTACATGGTGCTGGTCATTCCGGCAGGCAGGAAGACGCGCTCCCGCGCGTAGTCGGCGAGGCTTTTGCCTGTGGTACGGCGCACGATCTCACCCAGCAGGATATAGTTCAGGTCGCTGTATTCGTACTCCACCTCGGGCAGGCGTGAGGGAGGGGTCTGCAGTACCGCCTGGATGAGCGCGTCGCCCTGCGCTTGCTCATAAAACGGCTTCCAGGCGGGCAGTCCCGACGTATGGGTGAGCAGGTGGCGCAAGCGGATGCGTTTGAACCACGTCGGAGCTTCTTCCACTACGGAGGATACCGGCGCATCCAGCTGCAGTGTGCCCTCTTCCACCAGAGCCATCACGCTGGCGGCACAGGCGACCGGTTTAGTGAGCGAGGCGAGGTCAAAGAGCGTCCCGGTATCAGCGGGTATCCCTTTTTCCGGGTCTGCCAGCCCCGCACCGGCGGTGTGCCACACCGACCTCGAATCGCCCACCGCCACAACGCAGCAGGAGTAGATTTGC
>BEHS01000325.1 GCA_002898895.1 bacterium HR16
GGGCAGGCACGTGGGACATCTCTACGCCGCCGCAGGCAGTTCGCTCTACCAAACGCTGGACGGGGGAAGCACCTGGACGAAACTGCCTCTGCCAGCAGACGCCGGAACTATCACACAGGTTTTCACCGCGCGGAGAAACCCGAACGTGCTGTACGTGGTTGCGGAAGGCGGCGTCTACCGGAGCCGTGATGACGGCGAGGAGTGGATTGGACACCGCTGGGATTGTTTGAGTGGGGATACGCCCCCGGCGAGGGAGCGGCTGTTTGCGGTATCGGAAAGCGAGCCGGTGCGCGTGTACGCTCTGCTGGACGGGGTGATATGGAGCAGGGAGGCACCTGACGGGCGATGGCAGAAGGGAGCAACTGTTGGGCTGGAGGATAATGCGCCTGCGTTGCCGCTATTGCTGGCTGACCCCGAACGCAGTGGGCGCGTCACCGCCGCTTTTCGCGTGAACTACGGTAGCTTTCGCGGTAGCGTGCTCTGCCAGAGCGAAGATGCAGGGCGCACACACTCGCACGAGATGCAGACCCTCTACCGGAGGATGCGCGAGGAGGGACCTCAGGGGCTGATGCGCGACATCGTTCCGGCAACTCTGCGCTCGCTGGCGGGTGATAACGGTCGGGAGGGAGTGCTCTGGGCGCATACGGATCAGGGGGTGATGCGGCTGGAGCCGTCGCAGAAACGCTGGCAGACGGTTCATGAGGGGCTGGACATCCCGCTGGTGCACGCTGTGTTTGTGCCGTATGGCAGTCGGTGGGTGTTCTGTTCTACGCCAGCGGGCCTGTATGTTCTGGAGCCGGGTAGCGACCGCTGGCGAAGCGCAAACCTGGTGTTGATATTTGAGCACAACACCCGGCGCGAGGTGGGCAGCGCGGATTTCCTCGAGGCGTACTGGCGCGGGCGGTACTTCCGTTTTCTCGGGGAGGAGTAACGTTAGCGTGGTGTCTCCTTGACCGCAACGATGCGGAAGGATGGAGCCAGTCGCATGGTGATGGGGCTGAGAGCCTGAAAGATGAAGTTTGCCGCTCTCAGCAGTGGGTTGCCGGACGCCCCGCCCAGGTAGGCAACCGCCCTCGCCCGAAATCCAAACTGCTGCAGGTAGCGCGCCAGTTCGAATGGGTCGAATAACCGTTCGATAACCGCACCCGTGCGGGGGTCTACCGGACAGCGGTTGGGGTCGTACAGCGAGTCGGGCAATACGCGCGTCGCTATGTAGTTCTGCGCCGCCTGAATGACCTGCTCCCTGTCCATATAACTGGTGCGACGTGCCAGCTCGTCCATTTCCTCGCCGGACAGTGTGGGGAAGTGCTCGGCGATGATGTTGCGTCGGATTTCGCGGTAGCTCTGGGTGACGGTATGCCCGTGTACCTCGCCGACGGGACCGTTCTCGAAGCGGTTCCACACCTGCTTCGTGAAGATGGCGATACGTGGGTTGCGTCCGTTGTTGCCGTCGGCAATGAGCAGCACTCCGCCCGGTTTGAGCACACGTGCCGCTTCCCTGAAAAAAGCATCGATGTCGTTATAGTGGGACACCGCCTCGATGGATAAAACCAGGTCAAAAAAGCCATCCGGGTAGCCGGTGTCGTCCACCGACTTGTATTCGGCGGTCAGGGTTTGCTCTAATTGAAGGTCCTGGATAATCTGCTGGAAGGTGTTTAACCGACGCAGAGTGATGTCTATCCCGTACACTTTTTGGGCGCCCATCGCTGCCAGCACCAGCGCGACACGTCCGAAGCCACAGCCGGCGTCCAGAACGGTTTTGCCTGCTACGTCCAGAGCAGCAAGGCGGAGCATATCATCTACGAACCGCACCAGCTTCTCTATTGTCTTTCGCTCGGTGTAGCCTTTGCAGTATTTCCACAATTCGGCGTCATAACGGCCGCGGTTGCTGTCGTCCATAATCTGGCGAAACAGCCGGTGTGTGTTGTCCACGTAGTGCTCAAACTTTGCCATGTGCATGCCCTCGCAGGGAGTGATAGCGTAGCTTATCGTACGCAGGCAGGTGCTGTCAACATCGCAGGGGGGATGAAACATCTGTTGTTGCACATTGACTCATGCTGGGATAGAATGAATGAGGGCGACTCGACGATGATAAACTACTGGGACTATTTGGATGTGAGTGGAGCAGTTCCGCTTGCTGTCATTCTGAGCGAAGCGAAGAATCTCACTTTATCGTCACATTGAGATGCTTCGCTGACGCTCAGCATGACAGGGGTACGAAACTACTTTGCCATCATCTAAACAATCACGCTCGACAGACCTATCGACATCTCTCGCTGAACCTTTGAGATCGCTAGGACATGATGTCGCTACTGTTTATGAGGAGCATCTTCAGGCACATCCCGATACCGATGTATGGCAAGCGGTGGTGCAGGAGCAGCGATTTCTCATCACTCAAGATGTGGAGTTTGGTGACCTGCGCAGGTATCCTCTGGGTTTACACGAGGAAGGTACGTATCCTGTTGCCCTGAAGATGTGCAGCTATCGCTTTGCCTCTGGTAACAATCTCCTGGCGCATTTACTGGTGGCATCTTGACTCCAGCCCTTTTTATCCGCTAAACTTTTCTTATCTGTATCGTTTAAGCAGG